>NZ_DASYOK010000027.1:0-5696 GCF_036007805.1 Yoonia sp. | reverse complement strand
GAGAAGTCGATCACGGGGCCAAGGCTTGCGGCTGCACCGATCACGATGAAGACGCAGAAGATGATCTTGAAGACCAGCTCTGTCGTCTTGCCTTCGCCGAAGAGATAGGTCCATGCTTTCAAGCCATAGTAAGACCACGAGATCATGGTCGAGAACGCGAACAGGATCACGGCCAGTGCCAGGACATAAGGGAACCAGCTGATGGCAGAGCCGAAGGCGGCTGATGTCAGTGCAACACCGCTGTTGCCATCAATCGTCGCAATCGCTGTGCCCGCTTCGTTCAGCATGTAGTTGCCTGTTGCCTGATCAATGATCAGCTGCTGCGAGATGATGATGACCAAGGCGGTCATTGTACAAATCACTACTGTGTCGATCAGTGGCTCGAGCAAAGACACAAACCCTTCAGTGATGGGTTCGTTGGTCTTTACCGCAGAGTGCGCGATCGCCGCAGAACCGACGCCCGCTTCGTTAGAGAAAGCCGCACGGCGGAAACCCTGGATCAGCGCGCCGACAAAACCGCCCGCAACACCCAGACCGGTGAAGGCACCTACAAAGATCTGACTAAAGGCCCAACCGATCATGTCGTAGTTCACGATCAGCACGACAATGGCCGCACCGACATACAAGATCCCCATGAAAGGAACGACTTTCTCGGTGACCCGTGCGATGGATTTGATACCACCGACGATGACCGCAAAGACGATCACAGCAAACACCAGCCCTGTGATCCAGCCCGGGAAATCACCTGTGATCTGGGTGATCTGTGCGTGGGCCTGATTGGCCTGGAACATATTCCCGCCGCCCAGTGCACCAAGGATACAGAAGATCGAGAACATCACGGCGAGGATCTTGCCGCCGGGCAGACCCAGCTCATCGAACCCCTTGGAGATGTAATACATCGGACCACCTGACACGGTGCCATCGGGGTATTCGTTGCGGTATTTCACACCCAGTGTACATTCGGTGAACTTTGAGGCCATGCCCAGCAGACCTGCAAGGATCATCCAGAACGTGGCCCCCGGACCACCGATACCGACAGCGACGGCAACACCGGCGATGTTACCCAGACCAACAGTCCCTGAAAGCGCAGTTGCCAGCGCTTGAAAGTGGCTGACTTCGCCCGCGTCTTTAGGGTCGGAATAATCGCCCTTTACCAGCGCGATCGCGTGGCCGAAGAACCGGAACTGCACGGCGGCGAAATAGATTGTGAAAACGGTGGCACCAATCACCAACCACATAACGATCCAGGGGAAGTTTGTCCCGGGGATCGACATGAAGATGAAGTTAACGAACCAACCCGTGGCGTTCGCGAACGCCTCGTTTACGCGCGCATCCAGAGATGCTGCCGCTTCTTGTGCCTGTGCGGGAACAGCAGCAGCGACGGAGGCAATCAGTGCCAACGCAAAAGTTTGGATATTTTTCATCTGGACTGCTCCTTATGCGACAACGGTGACAGGAACGCGGGCGTTCATCACGAGGCTTGCGGTTGAACTGCCAAAGATGCGCGATGTCAGGCCACCTTCGCTAGAACGGGCGACGATAATCTGTGAAGCACCTTCGGAATGCGCGATGCTGTCGATCGTATCGGCCACATCACCATGGCGCACAATCGCGCGGGCATTCAGCCCCGCAGCCTTGAGATCCGCCACAGCAGGGTCGACAACCCGCTCGCGCGCAATCGAGATTTCCTCTTCGCGCCGCTTGTGACGTTCGGCATTTTCCGCAGCAGTTTGAAAAGAAAACGGCGACCATTCGATCACATAGACGACGATCAATTCACAATCGTCCGCTCTTTTCGCCAGACTTTTGGCAAATTCAAGCGCTTTCGCCCCCGAGCTTCGCCCGTCCAATCCAATCACGAGTTTCATCATTTTGTCCCTGTTTATTTGTTTTTTTGATAACGCGTTGTTTTGCGTTAAAGCCAAAAATTCATCATTTGACCTAAAATCAGGCTATCGAAAGAGGATTAATCGGTCCATGTTTAAATCCCCCACTGCCTAAAGGTGCGGCAGCGACGGGTGCATTGCATAATATTTGGGGTTTTTGGCGCAACGCGCACGTGTGTCATGAGAAGGGTGAAGGCCAGATATGCGGGAGGTTTCGCAAGACGATGCTTGGGGGCATAACCCTTGGCCGTATCCATCGCGTCAGACAAAAAAAGCCCCGCCAGATTGCTCTGACGGGGCTTTCTTACACTTGGGAGATTAGCAGCTGTAGTACAGTTTGTATTCAATCGGATGCGGTGTGTGCTCGTAAGCGTAAACCTCTTCCCACTTCAGCTCCATGTAGCCTCCCAGCTGGGATTTGGTGAACACGTCACCGGCCAACAGGAACTCGTGATCCGCTTCCAGCGATTCCAGCGCCTCGCGCAAGGAGCCACAGACCGTCGGGATCGCTGCCAGTTCTTCAGGTGGCAGGTCGTAAAGGTCTTTGTCGGAAGATGGGCCCGGGTCAATCTTGTTCTTGATGCCGTCAAGGCCAGCCATCAACAGTGCTGCAAAGCACAGGTATGGGTTGGCTGCGGGATCGGGGAAGCGGGCCTCAACGCGCTTTGCCTTGGGGCTTTCGGCCCATGGGATACGAACACAACCCGAACGGTTACGTGCGGAATATGCGCGCAGAACGGGGGCTTCAAAGCCCGGGATCAGACGCTTGTAGCTGTTTGTGGACGGGTTGGTGATCGCGTTCAGCGCTTTGGCGTGCTTGAGGATACCGCCGATGAAGTAGAGCGCTTCCTGTGACAGGTCAGCATATTTGTCGCCGGCAAAGAGCGGCTTGCCGTCTTTCCAGATCGACATGTTGACGTGCATGCCGGTGCCGTTGTCGCCTGCGATGGGCTTGGGCATGAATGTGGCCGACTTGCCGTAGGCCTGTGCCACATTGTGGATCACATACTTGTACTTTTGCAGTTCGTCCGCCTGATGTGTCAGCGTGCCGAAGATCAGGCCCAATTCGTGCTGGCAAGACGCCACTTCGTGGTGGTGCTTGTCGACCTTCATGCCCATGCGCTTCATGGTGGACAGCATTTCAGAGCGCATTTCCTGCGCGTCGTCGATGGGGTTCACAGGGAAGTAGCCGCCCTTGACGCCGGGACGGTGGCCTGTGTTGCCCATCTCGTACTCGGTGTCTGTGTTCCATGCGCCGTCGATTGCGTCGACCTGATAGGACACTTTGTTCATGGACACCTGAAAGCGCACATCGTCAAAGACGAAGAATTCTGCTTCTGGACCAAAGTAGGCGGTGTCACCGATGCCGGATGCCTTGAGGTACTCTTCGGCTTTGACGGCAGTGCCGCGTGGGTCGCGGTCATAGGGTTCCATCGTGTCGGGTTCGACGATGTTACAGTTAATGCAGACTGTCTTTTCTGCATAGAACGGATCGACGTAGGCGCTTTCGGCCTGTGGCATCAATTTCATGTCGGACTGATCGATAGATTTCCAACCGGCAATCGAAGACCCGTCGAACATGAAGCCTTCTTCGAGGAAGTCTTCGTCAACGAGATCGGCCACAACAGTTACGTGTTGCAGTTTGCCGCGTGGATCAGTGAAGCGGATGTCGACATAGTCGGCTTCCTCATCTTTGATCAGTTTTAGAACAGCCTTATTGTCCATCTATGATGTCCTTTTTTGTAGCGTCGTTACTGGTTAGAGTGCATCGTCGCCGGATTCACCGGTGCGGATGCGGATGGCTTGCTCGACTGACGAGACAAAGATCTTGCCGTCGCCAATCTTGTCGGTTTTCGCGGCGCCAATAATGGCTTCAATGGCCGCATCGACCTGGTCGTCCGCCAAGACGACCTCGATTTTCACTTTGGGCAGAAAGTCGACCACGTATTCCGCGCCGCGGTAGAGTTCGGTGTGCCCTTTCTGACGGCCGAACCCTTTGACTTCGACGACAGACAGGCCCTGGACACCCACCTCTTGCAAGGCTTCCTTCACTTCGTCGAGCTTGAATGGCTTAATGATCGCTTCGATTTTCTTCATCGCTCGCGACTCCCCCTTGTGTGTTTCGTCAGTGGTGAGACCATTTCTCTTGCATAGGGACAATTCGTCGTGGAACCTCAGGGCAAGCTGGTCGGGGGAAACTATGCGCAATGCCTAAAATTTGTGCAATTAGATTGATTGCTGGGCGATTTGTAAACTTTTGGTGCTGAAACCATGACCGAACTACTCACCGCTGCCCAAATGCGCGCCATCGAAGCGGCCGCGATCACCTCGGGTGAGGTGACCGGGCTGGAACTGATGGAACGCGCGGGGCGCGGGGTTGTGGCGGCCACTTTTGAGGAGTGGCCGGAGCTGGCGGAAGGGGGGCATCGCGCAGTTGTGCTGTGCGGGCCGGGCAATAACGGTGGTGACGGGTTCGTTGTCGCGCGCTTGCTGAAAGAGGCGGGGTGGGACGTTGAGGTATTTCTTTATGGGGATGCCGAGAAATTGCCACCGGACGCGCGCGTGAATTATGAGCGGTGGGGCGAGTTGGGGGAGGTCGCAGCGATTGCTTCTTGCACCAGTCACCGCTGGGTGCATCAGCCGATTGTGATTGATGCGCTCTTTGGCACAGGGCTGGCACGCCCTTTGACTGAGGATCTGCGGAATATACTGATGGCGACAATGAACTGCCGTCGCGTTGCCGTTGATGTGCCAAGCATGTTGTCGAGCGATACGGGTGTCATGATGTCACCCGTGTTTCACAGCAGCGCGGCCCATCTGACAGTCACTTTTCATAGCCGAAAACTTGGGCATTTGTTATGTGATGGACCTGCAAATTGCGGGGAAGTGCGGGTTGTCGATATCGGCTTGAACCATAAGCCGATAGAAGGTGCGGTGGAACTGCTCACACACACCGACAACCTCTCCAAGCGCGTGGGGCATAAGTATTCCCATGGACATGCCCTCATCCTGTGCGGCAGCGTCGGAAAGGGCGGTGCTGCACGCCTTGCGGCGCGCGGTGCACTGCGTGTTGGGGCAGGGGCTGTCACGGTTGGTTGTCCGCCTGCTGCACTGATCGAAAACGCCGCGCAGTTGAATGCAGTGATGCTGCGCAAGATCAAGGGTGCTGATGCGCTGACCGCCGCTTTGGAGGACGCCCGTATCAATGCGCTTTGCATGGGGCCGGGGCTGGGGGTCAGCGATGAAAGCCGTAGCCTCATCGAGGCAGGCTTGAAGAGCGGGCGGGCGATTGTGCTGGACGCGGATGCCCTGACGCTCATCGGGCGCGATGCGCCTCTCTTCGCGATGTTGCATGACAGATGTGTTTTGACGCCACATGCGGGCGAGTTTGCGCGGATGTTTCCGGATATTGCTGAAAAGCTGGCGGCACCTGCGTCCAAGGGACCAGCCTATTCCAAGGTGGATGCCACGCGGGACGCGGCGCGGCGGGCAGGGTGTACGGTGCTCTTCAAAGGGCCCGACACAGTCATCGCCGATCCCTCCGTGCGCTGCAGTATCAACGCATCGGTCTATGAACGCAGCGCGCCTTGGCTGGCGACCGCGGGATCGGGCGATGTTTTGGCAGGCTTTATCACCGGCCTTTTGGCGCGGGGGTTCGCTCCGATGAAAGCCGCCGAAACAGGTGCCTGGCTGCACACCGAATGCGCGCTCTCCTTCGGTCCGGGCCTGATTGCCGAGGACCTTCCCGAAGAACTGCCCAAAGTCTTTCGTGCATTGGGCCTTTAACGCGATTTTTCCTCTCGCATCCCC
>NZ_DASYOK010000026.1:0-46157 GCF_036007805.1 Yoonia sp. | reverse complement strand
CAGGCAGGTGTCTCGGCACAATTTGCCGATTGCGGTATCCACGCGTTGCATATGGCCAGTTTTGTGACCGGTCAGGAAGTGACGAAACTCTCGGCTGACACGGTGTCCTGCATTGATGTGCGCACGCTTGAAGACGACGCGATGGTGAATTTCCGCATGGATGGCGGCGCTGTGGGGCGGCTTTGGACCAGTTCCATCGCGATTGGACGGCAACACGGATTGGGTATTCAGGTCTTTGGTGAAACCGGCGGTCTGCGCTGGAGCCAGGAACAGCCCAACCAGCTTTATTACATGCCGCTGGGCCAACGCCTGCAGGTGATTGAACGCGGCGAGGCGAACCTGTCGCCCGAGGCTGATCGCACCAGCCGCGTGACCATCGGCCACGCCGAAGGTATGCCGCTCGCCTTTGCCAATATCTATGCCGATCTCGCCGAAGCGATCCGTGCGCGCAAGGAAGGCCGCATGATGGATCCGGCGGCGAACCTCTATCCGCGCGCCGAGGATGGATTGCGGTCTATGGCGGCGGTCTATGCTGTCGCGGAATCGGGCAAAGCGGACGGCGCGTGGCTGGATGCGCGCCCACCGATGTTCCGGTAAGGTGGATTGAAATCCACCTTACGGCAAGTGGCGCAAAGTGCCCCGTTCCACAATCGAACAATCAAACAGCCGCGCTTCTGGGGTGCGGCTGTTGTCATCCAGAATGGCCTCGATGAGGTCAATTGAGGCCGCGATAATCTGCGCAAAGGGGTTGTGGATCGTGGTCAGGTTGATGTTCGCCCACCCTGCCATTTCCATATCATTCAGCCCGATAATCCCGATATCCTCTGGCACGCGCAGCCCCGCCGACTGGGTCGCCGAGAGCGCCCCGATCGAGAGCACATCATCGCCACAGAAATAGACCTCGGCCGGTGAGCCTGCCGCCAGCAGACGCAGCATTTCCGCCCGCCCCGCGTCAAAAGAATAGTTGCTGGCATAGCTGACCGAGAGATCAAGACCAGAGGCTTCGATCACCTCCGCAAACCCTGCAAAACGGTCCTGCGTCGAGGTCGCAGTCGCAGGTCCGCCCAGAAAGGCCACCCGTTGATAGCCGCGCGCGATCAATGTCTTTGCAGCCAATCGCCCTGCGGCGATATTGTCGATCCCCAGCACGTTCACCTGCGGGTTCGCTGTATGGCGCCCAAAGGAATGGACCACCGGCACACCCGCATCCTTGAACCCTTCAGCAAAACTCGCAGGCAGGGTGGATGAGGCCACGATCACCCCGTCCACCGAATAGGCCCGCAGCATGCGGATCGAGGCCTCGGGGCTGACCTCATCAGTGAGATTAACCAGCAAAGGACGCAAGCCCCGCGCTTGCAGGCCTTTGGTGAACAGATCAAAAACCTGAAGGAAAACTGGATTGTGGAAATTGTTTGCCACCAGTCCGATCATTTTGGTCCGGCCCGTGGTCAGCGAAGACGCCAGCGCATTGGGGCTATAGCCCAAAATCGCCGCTGCCTGTTCCACCTTCGCGCGCGTCTTGTCCGACACAGAAGCGCCCGCGGTAAAGGTGCGCGACACAGCCGAGCGCGACACGCCCGCAAGCATCGCGACGTCTTTGAGCGTGATTGCCCCTCTAGCGGCCGCCCTTGGCATCTTTCTCCGCTTCTGCGGCAACTGCCGCCCAATCCGTCGTCGCGAATTTCCAGATCGCGATCCCGCCAAGCGCCACAAACAACAGTGCCCAGAGCGGCGCGCCATTGGCGAATTCAACCATGGCCCAAAGCAGTGGCAGAACAACGGTCACAACCCTGCGCCACAAAGGCAAAAAGAACGGGACCCCGAGATCAAAGAAACCGGGTTTAGGGCGATCACGCGGCACGCGCAGGCCCCCGCGTGGTTTTCACGCAAGTCGCTTCCCGCGTCGGGCGCAAAGCCTGCTGCATCAGATCTTGTGTGTTGTATATCAGGTACATGAGACGCGGCTTTCCCCCAAGCTGCGCGATACTGTAACTTCAAACATAAGAAATGCAACCGGTTGCACAGTCATGCATCAAGCATCGGGAGCGAATTTCTGATTGTGCTGCCACACCCCTGTGCAGCATAACACTTGCATGCATTTGACACGTCCTCGTATCTTTGGCCTGATTGCCGTGATCGCCACGCTTCTGGCGTTAGCAGGCTCTGTGTCATTTCCGGCGCTTGAGCGGCATTACATGCGCCAACAAGCCGAGACAGACGCCGTCCCGCTGCAACTGGCCGTCGAGGGCCTGCGTGCCGCTGTCGACAGATATGCCCCCCTGCCCGCTTTGATCGCTGAACGCAGCCTATTGATTGACCTGCTCAATCGTCCGGATGACGCAGCACTTGTGGCGGCCGTGAACGAGGACCTGCGCCAAACGGCGGCCACTGTACGGGCCAGCGACGTCTATCTGATGGATATCTCGGGCCTCACCATCGCGGCTGCAAGCTATCGCGAAAGGGGCAGCTTTCTGGGACGTAACTTCAACTACCAGACCTATTTTAACCAAGCGCTCAACGGCGCTTTGTCCAGCTTTTCGGTTTACGGCACGACCACAGGTGAACGTGGCTATTTCTACGCAGCCCCCGTCGAGGACGGCGAACGCATCGTCGGTGTTCTGGCGGTCAAATTCAACATCTCTGCCTTTGAAAGCATCTGGCGGGGTGCAAATAGCGAGTTTATGATCGCCGACCGCAATGACTTTGTTTTCATGGCCTCGCGCCCTGATTGGCATTTTCGTGCGATGCGCCCGCTCAGCGACGCCACCTTGCGACTGATTGCGCAAAACCTGCAATATCCTATCGACCGGATCGAACTTTTGCCGATCACAGTGCAGCCCCTTGATGAGGGTGCCCGTCTGGTCACAATCGAAGGCACGACGCGTGAAACCTATATTCTGACGTCGCAGCACCTTTCTGATCTTGACTGGACGATGTCCTCGCTCTCCCCTCCCGGTCCTGCCACGCTGGCTGCTTTGCGCACATTGTTGATTGCAGGCCTGACAGGGCTTTTGCTTCTCGGCGCTCTGCTTGCCTATCTTCTCAAACAAGCGCGCCAGACCGAGGCCTTTGCGCGGGAAACCGAAGCCAAGCGCCTGCTAGAGGCCGCTGTCGCAGAACGCACCACCGATCTTGAAGCCGCCTTGGGTGATCTGCGCCAAACCCAGACCGATCTTATTCAGGCGGGCAAGCTTTCCGCGCTGGGGCAAATGTCGGCTGCGCTCAGCCATGAATTCAACCAGCCGCTGGCGGCGGTGAAAGCCTATGCCGACAACGCGGGCGCATTCCTTGCGCGCGGTCAGGTTGCCGAGGCAACAGACAATATCACGCGTATCTCGAAAATGGCGGACCGGATGGCCACGATCTCGGCGCATTTGCGCAATTTTGCCCGCCGTCCGCAGCAGGCAACCGGTCCCTTGCTCTTGAATGCGGTCGTGCAGGATGCACTGGCGGTGATCGAGATGCGGCTGGCGTCAGAGGGTGGCGAAATCGCCTATACGCCGCCCAAATCAGAAATCTGGGTCATTGGCGGGCACGTACGCTTGCAGCAGGTCATCGTCAATCTGATCAACAACGCGCTCGACGCGATGGAGGGTCAACCCAAACGGGTCGTGGACTTGCGCATCGACAACACCAGCCTGCAGGTCCGCGACACCGGCCCGGGGATCGAACATGACGCGATCGCCAATATCTTTGATCCTTTCTTTACCACCAAAGCCCCCGGCAAGGGGCTCGGGCTCGGCCTGTCGATCTCCTTTAATATCGTGAGCGATTTTGGCGGAACACTCAGTGCCGCGAACCATCCTGACGGGGGCGCGATCTTTACGGTCACATTGCAACCGGCAACCCCTATGGAAGTGGCCGCGCAATGAAGCAGACCGTGATATTTGTCGACGACGAGGAAGAGTTGCGTCACGCGACCAGCCAAACGCTAATGCTGGCCGATATTCCAGCGGTTGTTCTTGATAAGGCGGAACTGGCACTGGCGCAGATCAGCCGTGGCTTTGAAGGGGTGTTGGTGACAGATATCCGCATGCCGGATCAGGACGGGCTTTGGCTGATGCGCAAGGTACTTGAGCTTGATCCAGAATTTCCGGTGATCCTGATCACCGGCCACGGCGATGTGAACCTTGCAGTGCAGTCGATGCGCGAAGGGGCCTATGATTTCATCGAAAAGCCCTTTGCGCCCTCAAGGCTGGTCTCAACGATCCACCGCGCGCTGGAAAAGCGGCGACTGACCATTGAGAACCGCGCGCTCAAACGCGAGGTTGGCGGGCGGGACAAGCTAGAGGCGCGCTTGATCGGGCGCTCGGATGCGATGGTGGCATTGCGCAAACAGATCCGCACGATTGCCGCCACCGACGCCGATGTGCTGGTCACAGGTGCCACAGGGGTGGGTAAGGATATGACCGCTCATGCGTTGCATGATCTGTCTGCCCGTGGCCCGCACCCTTTCGTGCATATCAACTGCGCCGCCCTGCCCGTCGATCTGGTGGAAAGCGAGCTTTTCGGGCATGAGGCCGGGGCCTTTCCCGGGGCAATGCGCGCACGCTTCGGGAAATTCGAGTTTGCCCGCAAAGGCACTATCTTTCTTGATGAGATCGACAGTCTGCCCGTCAGTGTACAGGCGAAACTGCTCCATGCCATTCAGGCACGCCAAATCACGCGGCTGGGGGCGAATGATCCTGTCGATCTTGATATCCGCATCGTTGCGGCCGCCAAAACAGACCTCTCCGAGGCCGTCGCTGCGGGCAATTTCCGCGCGGACCTGCTTTACCGGCTGAATGTTGTCACGCTCCATGTGCCAACGCTGGATCAGCGGCGTGATGATATCCCGTCACTCTTTCTCAATCTCGCGGCCCAAGCTGCGGCGCGGTATTCAAAACACGCCCCTGATGTCCCCGCGGACGTCTTGGCGCGGATGGCAACGCAGGACTGGCCGGGCAATGTACGTGAATTGCGCAATGCTGCGGATCGCTTTGTGCTGGGGCTTGATCCGACCGCGACAACCGCACCTGAAATGGAAACGCAATCGCTCGCCCAGAAGATGGCCGATCACGAGCGTGCGCTGATCATGGCCACCCTGACCGCGCAAGGCGGCAGCCTTAAACAGACCTATGAGGCGCTGGGGCTGTCGCGTAAAGCCCTCTACGAGAAGATGCAGAAATATGGCCTGTCCAAGGCCGACGCAGACCAAGGCGACTGAAATGCACCCGTTTCGACACATGCCTTAGGCCGTTTGTCCCCTTGGCGACCCATCCATTTTGATAATTTTTAACTGTTATCGCAAACATACCCACTGAAACCTTGTATTGGCCGCGCCAGACGGTGGAAGTGCTCGCCATGCGATCTACTTGCGCGCAACGTGCTTGAGATCACGGCCTGGTCATGGAGAGATCAGGATTAATTTGTGGAGGAAAACCCTATGAAACTAGCAGCGCTTATCGCGACAACTGCTTTGACAGCAACTTCAGCTTTTGCCGATGCACACGAGGACCGGACAGGTTGGCCAGAGAGCTTTACCGTCGGCACAGCATCCCAGGGCGGTACATTCTTTGCCTATGGTTCCGGCTGGGCGAACCTGGTGGCCGAAGAACTGGGCATCACAGGTGGCGGTGAAGTCACCGGCGGCCCAATGCAGAACATGGCGCTTGTACACACAGGCGACGCACAGTTCGGCATGACAACAATGGGTCCAGCGGCTGAATCCATCGCCGGTACCAACCCGATTGCACCTGGTCTGCAAATGACCAACGCCTGTGCGATGTTCCCGATGTACCAGACACCGTTCTCGGTGACGACACTTGCCTCATCCGGCATCTCATCCATCTCGGAAATCCCTGATGGCGCACGTATCGGCTTTGGCCCTGCCGGTTCAACATCCGACACATACTTCCCGCTCATGATGGAAGAACTGGGCGTGAACTTTGAGCGCCGCAACGGTGGTTGGGGCGACCTTGGTGGCCAGTTGCAGGATGGTCTGCTGGACGTGATCGCCTTTGCGGCCGGTGTCCCTGTACCTGCTGTTTCCCAGCTGGAAGTACAAACTGACGTGAACATCATCGAGTTCACCGAAGAAGAGCAGGCAGCAATCATGGCCGCCTTCCCTGTGTCGGCATTTGAAATCGGCGCTGACACATACACAACGCTGGAAGCACCGGCACGTTCGGTTTCCATGTGGAACTTTGCGATTGCAAACTGTGAGCTGCCAGCATCCTTTGTCAAAGCAGCCGTGGATGTCGTTATGTCCGACAACGAGCGTATGGTGAACATCCACCGTGCCGCCCGTTCCACACTGCCAGAGAACTGGGACAAGAACGCAGGCGTTCTGCCATGGCACCCAGGTGCAGCCGAGTGGTTCATCGAGAACGCTGGCGCAGACATCCCTGCCGATCAGATCTTCGGCAACTAAGCCGTGATCACCACGGGGCTGCTTTTTCAAGCAGCCCCGTGACACGCAATTCATTCGATAAATTGATGCAGGCTCGATGTCCGTCAGGGCAACCGATCAGCATGCGAGGACCACATAATGACGACCGACCAAACACTTGACGATCAATCGGATGGCCCCGTTCTGGCCGAAGGGGTCGACGAAGAACCGGTTGAGCATAACCGGCGGATATTTACGGGACGCACATATCTGGTTGTCGCGGCTATCTCGGCCTTCTATGCGCTGTTTCATATGGCCGCTTTGAATGGCTGGTCGATCAATGCCTGGACCGGAATCGATATCCCTCTCCTGCCCGTTTTCCCGATGGAGACATGGAATTTTCGCATCGTCCACGTGGCGGGTGCGTTGATCCTCGGCTTCACGCTTTATTCCGCGCGCGCCTTCCCTGATGAGGACGCCGATACGCATAGCCCGCTGGATTATCTTGCTTATCTGGCTTTGCTCCCTGCCCTTTACGCCTGCTGGACCGCGCTTGGGTTCGCAGCGGACATCCAGGGTGGTGTCATGTGGAACGGCATTGATGAAGGCATCCGCAATGCGGAAATCTATCACTATGGTTATCCGCTGATCGCGGCGACTGCTGCCGGTATCGTTCTGGGGTGGGTCCGTCCACGCGTGCGCGGCACCATCGCCCCTGCCGATCTGGTGCTGAGTGTCTGCGGCATCGCCGTCGCGATGTATCTGATCACGATCTTTGGGACCTTGATGCGCAACTCGACCGGTACGCCTTTCGCACCCATCGGTATGAGTATTGCTGCGGTTGCAGGCACCGCGCTGATTATGGAACTGACCCGTCGTGTGGCCGGTATGGCGCTGATCATCATCTCTGGCGTCTTTCTGGTCTACGTCTTTGTGGGCGACCTGCTGCCGGGGTTCCTGAACGCCCCCGATATCACGTGGCAGCGCTTCTTTAGCCAGGTTTACACCGACGCGGGTATCCTTGGGCCAACGACGGCTGTGTCCTCGACCTATATCATTCTGTTCATCATCTTTGCAGCCTTTCTGCAGGCGTCCAAAGTGGGCGACTATTTTGTGAATTTCGCCTTCGCTGTGGCTGGCCGCGCACGCGGTGGCCCTGCGAAAGTGGCGATCTTTGCCTCTGGCTTGATGGGAATGATCAACGGCACCTCTGCGGGGAACGTCGTGGCGACAGGCTCGCTCACCATCCCGTTGATGAAAAAGGTCGGTTACAAACCAACCACCGCAGGCGCAGTTGAGGCTGCCGCTTCGACCGGCGGCCAGATCATGCCACCGATCATGGGAGCCGGTGCCTTCATCATGGCCGAGATTACGGGTATTCCTTACACCGATATCGCGGTCGCCGCGATCATCCCCGCGATCCTGTACTTCGTGTCCATCTACTTCATGGTTGATTTCGAAGCCGCAAAGCTGGGCATGCGCGGGATGCGCGAAGATGAGTTGCCGAAACTGAAGCAGATGGTTCGTCGAGTATTCCTGTTTTTGCCGATCATCATTCTCATCGTCGCGCTCTTCATGGGCTACTCGGTGATCCGCGCAGGGACGCTCGCAACAGCCTCGGCCGCTGTGGTCAGCTGGTTCACACCTTACCGCATGGGTCTGCGCTCGGTCACCAAGGCGTTCGAGTTGGCAGGCGTCATGTCGATCCAGATCATCGCAGTCTGTGCCTGTGCCGGTATCATTGTGGGTGTGATCTCACTCACAGGTGTTGGCGCGCGCTTCTCGTCGGTGCTGTTGAACATCGCCGAAGCGAACCAGTTGCTGGCACTGTTCTTTGCGATGTGCATCGCGATCCTGCTGGGGATGGGGATGCCGACAACCGCGGCCTATGCTGTCGCCGCCTCTGTTGTGGCACCGGGTCTGGTGCAACTGGGTATCCCGATGCTGACCGCGCATTTCTTTGTGTTCTACTTTGCGGTTGTCTCTGCGATCACGCCGCCTGTGGCCTTGGCCAGTTATGCCGCTGCCGGTATTTCGGGGGCGAACCCGATGGCAACATCCGTGGCGTCGTTCAAAATCGGAATCTCGGCCTTCATCGTGCCTTTCATGTTCTTCTACAACGGGGCAATCCTGATGGACGGCACATGGGTGGAAGTGATCCGCGCAGGCATTACGGCGGTCTTCGGGGTGTTCCTGCTGTCCTCGGGTGTCCAAGGCTGGTGGGTTGGCAACCGCGCGGCAGCGCCGATCCGGTTTGGCCTGCTGATCGCCGCACTTTGCATGATTGCGGGTGGCTGGCTGACAGACCTGATCGGCATAGGTGGCGCTGTTGCCCTGTACCTGATGGCCAAAGTCTCGCAGCCCAAGGTCGCGGCATAAGCTGACAAAGCTCATGACTACAAAGAGGGAGCGGCGCAAATGTCCCGCTCCCTTTTTTTATTTTTGCAACAGACCTTTAAACATGTTTGTGAAGGCATACATGGACACCACCAATGAAGAACGGGAGCGTCCCATGTCCGCCAGAACACGCCACGCTGCGATCACAGCGATCCGTTCAAACAATGGCCATTACACTTGCGCGACAAATAAAACGTCCGGCGCGCATCGCGTAAAGAAATGACCACAGATCTGGAAATCCGCTTTGATTGAACTCGGCACCTACGAGCTTTTTGTCCTTGCCGCTGGCGCCATGGCATTCGGCATTTATCTCTTGATCAAAGGTGGTGACTGGACGGTTGATGCCGCGGTGTTTGTCGCCGAACGCACGGGTCTTTCGCCGCTTTTTATCGGGGCGACAATCATCTCTTTCGGCACCTCGGTGCCCGAACTTTTCACCTCTGTCATGGCCAACCTGCAAGGCTATCCCGGCATCGCGCTTGGCAATGTCCTTGGGTCGAACGTCGCGAATATCCTGTTGGTCCTAGGGGCCACCGCTTTCGTGTTCCAAGTCACGGCAAAGGCACGGGATTTGCGCAAAGACCTTGGCATGATGCTCGTGGCGACGACGATTATGGCATATGGCATGCTCACGGGCGGCTTTAGTCAAATCTTCGGCCTGATCATGTTCACCATTCTCGCCGCCTTTGTGTTCTACCAGTACAAAACCGACAGCATCCCGCTGCAAGAAGATGACGACGACGATGACGACACCCCCGGCATCACCACGATGAAAGGCGCTATTGTCATTCTTCTGGCGGGTCTTGCAGCCCTTGGTGTCGGCTCGGAATTGCTGGTCAAAGGGGCCGTGCAAACGGGGTCTGCCATTGGCGTGCCCGAAGCGATTATCGGTCTGACTGTCGTGGCTTTTGGCACATCCCTGCCCGAGCTTTCGACCTGTATCGCCGCCGCGCGCAAGCAATCGGTCGGCCTTATTCTTGGCAATATCATCGGCTCGAACACCTTTAACATCCTGTCGATCATCGGCCTGACTGCCATAATCGCACCATTGGATGTCGATCCGGTTCTGCTTGGGGCGGATCTTTGGATCACAGTGGCAGTTACTGTTCTCTTCACGCTGTGGATGCTGACAATCGGCCGTTTGAACCGCACCACCGGTATCATCATGATGGTGGCCTATGTGATCTTTGTCGCAGCACAATATCTGACGCCATAACGAAGAAAGCCCCATATCATGAGCAACGCAGAAATCGGTCTGATCGGACTTGGCACGATGGGTGCGGCCCTCGCACTCAACATTGCCGACAAGGGGTTTGACATCGCCGTCTGGAACCGGACGACGGAAACGACCCGCGCGTTTCATGACGGCGCCGGTGAACTTGCAGACCGCATCACGCCGACCGAAACGCTGGAAGATCTCGTCCGCGCGCTCAAATCACCGCGCGCGATCATCCTGATGGTGCCTGCCGGTGCGCCGGTCGATGACCAGATCAAGGCCCTACGCCCGCTGCTTGATGACGACGATATGATCATCGACGCAGGCAACGCGAATTTCCACGATACAAACCGCCGTATGCAGGAAGCAGGCGACCTGCCCTTCCTTGGCATCGGGGTGTCGGGGGGCGAGGAAGGTGCACGTTTCGGACCTTCCATCATGGGTGGCGGTAAGAAGGAACATTGGGACCGTGTCGCGCATATTCTGCAAGCGATTTCCGCCAAGCATAAAGGCAAACCCTGTGCCACATGGATGGGCGAAGATGGTGCCGGACATTTTGTCAAAGCCGTCCACAACGGGATCGAATACGCCGACATGCAGATGATCGCCGAGGTTTACGGCATTATGCGTGACGGATTGGGCATGGATAACGCAGCCATCGCAGAGACTTTCGCCCAATGGGACAAAGGCCCCCTGCGCAGTTACCTGATTGAAATTTCCGGCAAAGTGGCCGCTGCGGTGGACCCAGAGACAGGCAAACCCATGCTGGATATCATCGTCGATGCGGCGGGCCAGAAAGGCACAGGCCGCTGGACCGTGATCGAGGCGCAGCATCTCGCGGCCGCGATCCCTGCGATTGAAGCGGCCGTTGTGGCGCGCAACCTGTCATCACAACTGGATGAACGCGCCGCGGGCGAGGCGCTTTTTGGTGCCGCTCCGCACCATATCGCCCATGATGTGCTGTCATTGGACACGCTTGAAGAGGCGCTGATTGCCGGCAAGATCCTGTGCTATGCACAAGGGTTTGGCATGATTGAAAAGGCGTCAGACACCTATGGCTGGGCGCTCCCCCTGCCCGCCATAGCCGAGGTTTGGCGCGCGGGCTGCATCATCCGCTCTGATATGCTGGATGATATGGCAACGGCGCTGCGCGATAACCCCGAACGCAATCTGATGATGGCCTCCGGTTTTGCGGACCGGCTCAAGCACACCCACAACGCCTTGCGTGCTGTGGTCGCACAAGCAGCCCTGCACGGGATGGCAGCTCCCGCACTGTCATCGGGTCTGGCCTATTTCGATGCCATGCGGACAGCACGCGGCACGGCAAACATGATCCAGGGTCAGCGGGACTTCTTTGGCGCGCATGGTTTTGCCCGCATTGATGGCGGTGAAGGGCATCACGGCCCTTGGGGGACTTAACCCAAAGCGTACCCTGCCCCGCGCACCGTACGCACCGGATCAGCGCCACCATTTTGCGTCAGCACTTTGCGCAAACGGCCAACATGCACATCTACGGTACGGGCATCGACATAGATATCGCGGCCCCAGACCCGATCAAGCAGCATATCGCGCGACCACACGCGCCGTGGCTTTTCCATAAACGTCGCAAGCAGGCGAAATTCGGTGGGGCCCAGCTTCAACGTCACGTCGTTGCGCGTCACGCGGTGCGTTTCCGTATCCAGCACGATATCATCATAGGATAGAACCTGCCCCACAGTTGCAGGACGCACCCGGCGCAGCTGCGCACGTACGCGCGCCATGAGTTCGGACACGGAATAGGGTTTGACGACATAGTCGTCAGCACCCGTTTCCAGCCCGCGCACTTTGTCCACCTCTTCGGCACGCGCCGAAAGCATGATAATCGGGATTGCGCGGGTCTCATGGCTGATCTTCAGCCGCCGGCAGACCTCGATTCCGGACAGGTTGGGCATCATCCAGTCCAGAACAATCACATCCGGCGCATCTTCGGCGACACAAAGCAGACCTTCTTCACCGTTTTCCGCGCGGGTCACCCGATACCCTTCTGCTTCCAGATTATATCCTAAAACCTCCCGCTGTGCGGCTTCATCTTCAACAACCAAAACATGGGGAAGCTGGGTCATAGGCCTAGCCCTGATCCGTCACATAGGCTGTCTTGTCACTCTTGGGCCGCGCCTCATCAGGCATCTCGCCGGTGACCAGATAGATCACCTGTTCGGCCATGTTTGTGGTCAGATCGCCCATACGTTCGATGTTTTTTGCCATAAAGTGCAGGTGCATACAGGGTGTGATGTTGCGCGGGTCTTCCATCATGAATGTCAGGAATTCGCGGAACAGCGCGTTATACATCTGATCGACTTCCTGATCACGCTGGCGCACGTCTTCGGCCAGTTCCGCGTCTCCGCGCAAATAGGCATCCAACGTGTCCTTGAGCATCTGCTCGACCTCGCGCGCCATGCGCCGCAGGGCCGCGTCAGAGCCATTGACCGAGTTCATTTCGACGAGCACGCTTGTACGCTTGGCGATATTCTTGGCATAATCACCGATCCGCTCAAGCGATGCCGCCAGACGCAGGACTGTAAGAACAGAACGCAAATCTTTGGAAACAGGGGCGCGCAAGGCAATCGTGCGCGCGGCCTCGTCATTGATCTGGATCTCCAGCGCATCAATGCGCTTGTCGCCTTCGCGCACCTCTTCGGCCAGTTCCGTATCACGGTCCGCAAGGGATTTGACAGCCTTGAGGATCGCCTCTTCAACCAGTCCACCCATCTGCATGATCAGCGTGGTTATCCCTTCCAGATCACGGTCATAGGCGGACGAAATATGTTCGTTCATAGCTGTGTCTCCTTACCCGATCCTGCCGGAAATATAGCTTTCCGTCCGCGGGTCCTGCGGGTTGGTGAAAATCTTGTCGGTATCATCGTATTCGACCAGGTTGCCGAGGTGGAAAAACGCGGTTTTCTGGCTCACGCGGGCGGCCTGTTGCATCGAGTGGGTGACGATGACCACCGAGTAGCTCTTGCGCAGCTCGTCGATCAACTCTTCAATTTGCGCTGTGGCAATCGGGTCAAGCGCTGAACATGGCTCGTCCATCAGCAAAACCTCGGGCGCTGTGGCGATGGCGCGCGCAATGCACAGGCGTTGTTGCTGGCCACCTGACAGGCCGGTGCCGGGCTTATCAAGCCGGTCCTTTACCTCTTCCCAAAGGGCGGCCTTGCGCAGGGATTTTTCGACAATCTCGTCCAGCTCGGCCTTGTTGCGGGCCATACCGTGGATTTTCGGTCCATAAGCCACGTTATCGTAGATCGATTTCGGGAAAGGGTTCGGCTTTTGAAATACCATGCCAACCTTCGCACGCAGCTGTACGGGATCAATGCGCGCGTCATAGATGTCTTCGCCGTCAATCAGGATATCGCCCGTAACGCGCGCTGAATCGATTGTGTCGTTCATGCGGTTGATACAGCGCAGAAACGTCGATTTACCGCACCCGGACGGCCCGATAAAGGCGGTGACAGTATTGTCGCCTATCTCGACACTGACATCTTTGATGGCATGTGTTTCGCCGTAGTAGACGTTTACGCCGCGGGCGCTGATTTTTGCATCTTGCATCGTGCTCATCTTTCGGTCCACTGGTATCGTGTCTTTCATATCCGGGCTCCTACCAACGGCGCGCGGAAGTGCGGCGCAGGATGATTGCGGTGATATTCATGGTCAGCAGGAAGATCAAAAGAACAATAATCCCGCCCCATGCTTTTTCAAAGAACGCTTCGTCATAGCTTGCAACCCAGCTATAGATTTGGGGCGGGAATGCCAAGTTCGGATCAAAAAAGCCAGTAACCAACCCGTCAGGGTATGCGCGCGCGACACAACCAACCATACCGATGAAGACATCCGCCTTTGGATCAAGCCCTTCGGCGACAGGGCGGACATCCGACATGCTCAGTCCAAGCGCAGCAGAGACAACAGCAGACAACGCAGCATAGACGCCATAATCATTTGGAAACGCACGCAGATTACGGCGGTCACCTTCGGCAGCGGCTCTAGCGCGGGCGCGTACTGCAAAAAAACCGCGCGCGCCCAGCCCCGACATGACCATCAGGATCAGTGTGTCCGACATTGATTGCCCCTTTTGCCGCGTTTCATCGGAAAGCCCTCGCAAGGCCTAGAAGACCGGACAAATGCAACAACCGCATAACAAGAGAAAATGTTTGGCCCCGGCACAGAGCCGGTTGGCTCTTTGTTCATGGTCACATTTTGCATGACAGTTTTCGGCGTCACAGCCAGACAGGGCCAACACCTTCGCAAAAGCGCTTCAGGCCTGCAGAAGACCCACCGGTTTCACCAACCAGTGCAGGGAAGCAGACGCGAGAGCCGCCTGACCAACGCGCGCCGTCCATGCCACCTTCCCGAAGCTTGGGTGACACTTGTGAAAAGCGTTACGACATCCGTGCCGTTGGCAGAAAAACTGACACGGTGGTCCCCTCTCCAAGCTGGCTCTCGATCGTCATGCGCCCGCGATGCCGGTTGATGATGTGTTTAACAATCGCGAGCCCGAGGCCAGTCCCGCCCACTTCGCGCGACCTGTGATTATCGACACGATAGAAGCGTTCCGTCAATCGCGCCAGATGATGTTCGGCAATGCCATCACCCTTGTCTGTCACGGTGATCTGCACCGCCTCTGCGCGCAGGCGTTGGTGCAACGTGCGCGGCATAAGCGATACTTTTACTTCTTTACCGGTCGCACCGTATTTGATCGCGTTTTCCACCAGATTGGTAAACACCTGCACCAACTGCCCCGCATCACCCGGCACGGTTTCTTCGCTTGCAACAAGATCCAAGGCAACCGTGACACCCGCCGCCGATGCTTGCGGCTCCAACCCCTTGATCACCGACGCCAGCAGCGCGCCCAGTTCCACCTCTTCGCGCGGGCGTACGCGCTCGTCCTCTTCCACGCGCGTCAGTGACATCAGATCATCAACCAGCCTGCGCATCCGGTTTGCCTCATGCGCCATGATGTCCAGAAACCGCGTCCGTGCGACCGGATCATCCTTTGCCGCACAGTTCAGTGTTTCTATAAAGCCCAGCAAGGCTGTCAGCGGCGTGCGCAGCTCATGGCTCACGTTGGCCACAAAATCCCGGCGCATCTGACCCGCCTCCTCCGAGGCTGTCTGATCCTCGAATGTCAGAACGATATCGGTTTGTGCCAAAGCAACGCTCACTCTGTAAATCACATCCTTGGACCCTGACCGTCCGGTATAGCGGACAAAAGCGCCCACCCCGGTCCGCCGTGTCTCGGCGATGGCGGCAAGGATCGCCGGCTGGCGTAGCGCGGTGATATAGTGTTTGCCCAAAAGATCAGGCCCGAGAATCGAATCGACCGTGGCATTTGACGCGCGCACACGTTCATCGTGGCCAATAACCAGTACCGGCATTGGAAAGGCTTGGATTACGGAAACAATCTGGTCTTGCGTCATGACAGGTTCCTACGCTCTTTCTTTATATTCTAAAAGCATGGGGCAAAATGCCTCATAAGAAGGCGATACTGCATTTCAATCCTTAGTTGAAATTCAAAAAGTATTTTGTGTAACTGGGACATAGTCTCACACACTACTACTAACGAAATTTAGATGATCAATTACAAGCGCCAGCCTGCGGCTGCGTATCCAGTACCCGAATTAAAGCTTGCGGATCGCACACTGGTGATCGGCAATTTGGCACGGTGGAGTGCCGAGGGGCGTCTGGTCTGCCCGATTGAGGATGTGCAGTTTACTGATCTATGTAATTTGACAGAAGAACTGCTTTGCACATTCGACCCCGATTTGATCCTGTCACCACTCTTTGCAGGCGGATTTGATGTGATTGACGTCGCACAGCGTTTGACCCAATTAGGCTACCAAGGCCGGTATCGCGCCATTACAGAAAACATGCCGGATGTCGCCATGATCCTCAACGAAGTCCGCACGCAAGCTGAAGGGCTCGACTTCGACCTGTTGTCGCTGCCGCCACCCTGTCAGAAATAGTCAGGACAGTTGCTTGAGGTCACGCCGGAAGCGCGCGGCGTTTTCCTGATAATGCAGGGCTGACATCCGCAATCCTGCAATCGCCTTGGCATCCAGTTCCCGCACCACTTTGCCCGGAGCGCCCATGACAAGGCTACCATCGGGGATTACCTTGTTTTCGGTAATCAACGCACCTGCGCCGATCAGGCAATTGCGGCCGATGACGGCCCCGTTCAGGATCGTGGCACCCATGCCGATCAGCGTGTTTTCCCCGATGACACAGCCATGCAGCATCACCTTATGGCCAATGGTGCAGCCCGGCCCGATCACAAGCGGGGATCCCATATCGGTGTGCATCACCGTATTTTCCTGCACATTTGTCCCTGCACCCACCGTGATCCGCTCATTGTCACCGCGCAGGGTGCTGCCGAACCAAACGGAGGTTTTTTCTTCCAGCACAATATCGCCAATCAAGTGGCAGCCCGGCGCGACCCAGACATCATCCGCGATCTGTGGTGCGACATCACCCAATGCGTAAAGGCTCATGGTCTTTCTCCAAATTCGGTCTGCAAGCTGCGGACGTGATCCACCAATTGCGGTTGCTGCGAGCGGCGCAGACGCTCGGCGCAGATGATCGTCTTGAGCTGCTCTTCGGTCTTATCCAGATCATCATTCACAAGGACATAGTCATAGCCGTCCCAATGGCTGATCTCGTCCCAGCTTTTCTGCATCCGGCCTTCGATCACCTCGGGCGTATCCTGACCACGGCTGACAAGACGGCGGTGAAGCTCTGTAATCGAAGGCGGCAGGATAAAGATCGACAAGACATGTTCCTGCAGCGACGAGTTGCTGATCTGCTGGGCACCTTGCCAGTCGATGTCGAACAACACATCGCGTCCGCTTTCGATGGCTGCCTGCACGGGGGCCTTGGGCGATCCGTAGTAATTCCCGAAAACCCGCGCATGTTCGAGCATCTCTTGTGCCGCAACCTGTGCTTGGAACTCGGTCACCGAGACAAAGAAATAATCCTTGCCGTTCTCTTCACCCTCACGTGGCGCGCGTGTTGTGGCAGACACCGAAAACCGCAGTGTATCATCCCACGCCCGCAACCGCCCTGCCAGCGTGGATTTCCCTGCCCCCGAGGGCGACGACAGGATGATCAGAAGGCCGCGTCGGGTCATGTCTTACTCCACATTCTGTATTTGCTCGCGCATCTGGTCGATCACCGCCTTGAGGTCAAGGCCAATGGCCGTCAGAGGGGCGGCCTGCGCTTTGGCGCAAAGTGTATTGGCCTCACGGTTGAATTCCTGCGCCAGAAAATCAAGCTTCCGGCCGGCAGGTTTGCGTTCATCCAGCAGCGCCCGCGCCGCCGCAACATGCGCTTTCAGGCGGTCGATTTCCTCGGTGACATCCGATTTCACGGCCAGCAAGGCCAACTCCTGGGCGACGCGCCCCGGTTCGACCTCGGCCACGTCTTCAAGCACACGGCGCAATGCCGCTGTCAGGTTGGCCTTCACCTGCGGCGCACGGGCCTCGGCGGCTGCTGCTGCCGCTTCGGTCAATGCAGCAATCTGGTTCAGCTGGTCCCGGATCACCGCCGCGAGCGCGCCACCTTCGCGGGTCCGCATGTCGACGAAATCCGCAACCAAGGGTGCCACGTCCGCGATCAATGCCCCCGCCAAGGCCTCAGCATCATCCTCGGCCTTTGCGGGCATCAAGACACCACGCTGTGTCAGCACATCCGCCGCGGTCGGCTGGCCCAGCGTGACACCCATGGCAAAAGCACGTTCCTGCACCAGATCCAGCGCCTTGAGTACCTCATCAAGATAGGCTTCATCCACGGCAAGCGCGCCTGCGACATCGTCACGCTGCAAACGAAGGTTCACAGTGACATTGCCGCGGGAAAGCGCCTTGCCCAGTGCGGCACGCAACGCAGGTTCCAGCCCCTCGATACCGTCCGGCATCCGCAACCGCACATCCAGACCCCGCGCATTCACCCCGCGCATTTCCCACGCCCAAGAGGCCGCACCCATTGCGCCTGTCCGGCTTGCGAAAGCTGTCATGGATTGTGTCATTGCGTGCACCGACCTGTCATTGTTTGCCTGCACCTAATGCCAATCGGCAAGGCGGAGCAAGGGGCGCATTGCCAGAGAGGCATTAACCACTTTACACTTTCTTAAATGATTTGAGCCCAGAACTTTGATAGAAATGCGATGTGAACGAGTGCTCCGGTGTTTGGAGAAGAAAGAGTAACAATGAGTAAAGATATTTCCGACGACATGACGGAACGCCGACGCAGCGACATGCGCGGGCAGCGTGATCCGATACTGAAGAATCTCGAGCAGTACTGGCAAACCTTGCGGCACGCCCAACGGCTTCCGGCGCGTAACGATGTCGCACCTAGTCAGATCGACGATGCCCTGCCTCATGCCTTTATCCTTCAGCGCGTTGCCCCCGGCATCGCCCGGTTCCGGGTTGCCGGCCAAAGGCTCCATCATCTATTGAAAATGGATGCACGCGGCATGCCGTTCAGCACGATTTTTTTGCCAGAGGCGCAGGATCAAGTGCAGGCCTTGCTGGAATCCGCCTTCAGCTCGCCTGCAATCGTCAGCATTCCGCTGGTCTCACCCGCCACTATTCTGCGGCCTGTGTTACATGGAACGGTCCTGTTGCTGCCTTTGCGCGACAGCGATGACAAAACGACACGCATGCTGGGCGCATTGGTCACTGATCCGGACAATGGCAGTCGCCCAAGGCGCTTCACCATCAATAAAGCGGCGCGCATCCGGCATGACCACATTGGTTTGCGGCTTGCGCCCACACCGTTGTTTCCAACGCCGCCAAGCGAAAGGCCGGACGCGATACGCCCGGCCCTGAGACTGGTTGTCAATAACGGGTGATCAGCCCGCTTTTGCCTGCGCAATTGCTGTACGGCGCGAAGACAATTCTTCGGCCACGAGGAACGCAAGTTCAAGCGACTGGGATGCGTTCAGGCGCGGATCACAGGCGGTGTGATAGCGGCTGGACAGGTCTTCATCTGTCACAGCGCGGACACCGCCGGTGCATTCGGTCACGTCCTTACCGGTCATCTCGAAATGCACGCCGCCGGGAACAGTGCCTTCGGCGTTGTGGATCGCGAAGAATTCCTTCACTTCGCGCAGAACACTCTCAAACGGACGTGTCTTGTAACCGCTGGAGGATTTGATCGTATTGCCGTGCATCGCGTCACAGGTCCAAACGACATTGGCACCCTCTTCCGCGACGGCCTTGATCAGGCGTGGCAGATGTTCACCCACCGACCCCGCACCGAAGCGTGCAATCAGGGTCAAACGGCCCGCCTCGTTGTTGGGGTTCAGCGAGGCCATGAGCGCCTTGAGGTGACCGGAGGTCATCGACGGCCCGCATTTCAGGCCGATCGGGTTCAGCACGCCCTTGCAGAATTCCACGTGGGCACCATCAGGCTGACGCGTCCGATCACCGATCCAGATCATGTGGCCCGAGCCTGCCAGCCATTTGCCGGAGGTCGAATCCAAACGGCACAGCGCCTCTTCATATTCCAGCAGCAGCGCTTCGTGGCTCGTGTAGAAATCCACCGTTTGCAATTCATGGTTCGTCTCGGTCGTCAGACCCGCAGCTTCCATGAAGTCCAGTGTGTCGCTGATACGGGACGCCATATCGCTGTATTTCTTCACTTCATTGCTGTCGGTAAAACCAAGTGTCCACTTGTGGACCTCATGCACGTTGGCAAAACCACCGGTCGAGAAAGCGCGCAGCAGGTTCAGCGTGGCGGCGGCCTGCAAATAGGCCTGCAACATGCGCTCAGGGTCAGGGATGCGGCTTTCGGGCGTGAAATCGAACCCGTTGATGATGTCACCGCGGTAGCTAGGCAATTCGACGCCATCGACTGTTTCGGTCGGCGCAGAGCGTGGCTTGGCCATCTGGCCCGCCATGCGGCCGACCTTTACCACAGGCACTTTTGCGCCATAGGTCAGCACCATCGCCATTTGCAGCATCACCTTGAAGGTGTCGCGGATGCTATCCGCGCCGAATTCCGCAAAGCTTTCGGCGCAATCACCGCCTTGCAAAAGGAATGCCTCACCCCGGCTTACAGCGGCGAGTTCGGCGCGCAGGTTGCGGGCCTCGCCTGCAAAAACAAGCGGCGGATAGCTTGCAAGACGACGTTCAACAGCGTTCAGCGCGGTTTCGTCGATGTACTCAGGCATCTGGACCCGGGGCTTTTTGCGCCAGTCAGATTTTTGCCAGTCAGTCATTGTCTTGCTCCATATCGGGGTCGGTTAGCGTTATCAGCCCAAAGCGTATAGCGCGTGCATACCAGCAGGCCAATGGCAAAATGCACGCCGTGGCGCGGCCTTGCTATGACGACTTTTCCCTTGTCCGCAGGCGTCAAACCTGTTGATGTCTGCAACTGAATACACGACCCAGAAAGAAAACGATGCTCACCGACCCTCAGATCGTCGACGTAGACCATAGTGGCAAACCGCGCCGGTTTGTCTTCGCGCTGATGGCCGATTTTACCATGCTCAGCTTTGCGGCAGCAATCGAAAGTCTGCGCATCGCGAATAGAACCGCGGGAAAAGAGCTCTATTCGTGGATCATCGTCAGCGAAGACGGCGCCGAGATCAGCTGTTCCAACGGCTGCGTTTTTCGCGTCAATCACGGGCTGGACGAGCTTGAGCGCGATGATACGATCATGCTTTGTGGTGGCATTGACGTGCAAAAGGCCACCACAAAGCGGCTGCTGAACTGGCTGCGGCGCGAGGCGCGGCGCGGCGTGACTGTCGCGGGGCTTTGCACGGCGGGCTATACGCTGGCCAAAGCGGGTTTGCTTGATGGCAAGAAGGCCACGATCCATTGGGAAAATCAGGATAGTTTCGCCGAAGAGTTCGAAGAGGTGCAACTGACCAAGTCGATCTTTGTGGTCGATGGCAACAGGATCACCACCGCAGGCGGCACCGCCTCGATTGATCTGATGATCAAACTGATCGCCGACGAGCATGGTGAGGAACTGGCCAATGCGGTGGCTGATCTGCAGATTTATTCTGCAATCCGGACCGATCAGGACACGCAGCGCCTCTCGATCCCGACGCGCATCGGCGTGCGGCACCCGAAACTCAGCCGCGTGATCCAGATGATGGAACAAAACATCGAAGACCCGATCAGCCCCGCGATCCTGGCCCGAGATGTGGGCATGTCCACCCGCCAGCTTGAGCGCCTGTTCCGCCGCTATCTCGCACGCAGCCCAAAGCGTTATTACATGGAACTGCGCCTGCAAAAGGCGCGCAACCTGCTGATGCAGACCGATATGACCGTGATCAATGTGGCACTCGCCTGCGGTTTTGCGTCGCCTTCGCATTTTTCCAAATGCTACCGGTCACATTACGACACCACGCCCTACCGCGAGCGGGGAAGTCATGCAGCCCGGCTACCCGTTTGATCCGATGCGATGGTCCTGAAGCTTCTCAAGATACTACTGCTTATCCTTGGGATCGCCACGCTTGGTCTGACGATTTATGCGCATCTTCTGAATGATACTTATCTGCGGTCAACCGCACTCAGCCTTTTGTCGGTGGTGCTGGCTGCGGCCTATGCCTTTGGGGTGTTCCGGCGCAAACCGGCTGTGAAAGTACCCGTCGCGGCCCCCGCCCGCCAAGTGCCGAAAGACAATAGTGCCCCGCTGCAACGGCGCCCGAACCCTGCGCCGCGCCCTGCCCCGACGGTTAACACTGATAAGAATGAAAGCCTCAAGGATGACGAGCTCTACATCGTTTTCGCGCGTCTTGCGGGGCATAAAACGGGTGATGCTTTCCGCGCCCATGTCCATGAGATCATCCAGAAAAACGCCCTGCCTGAACTGACCGCCGAAGAGATCGACCGGATTGCCGCCGACATCGACCGCCGTGATCTGCGCGGCAAGACCTTCAAGCGCACCCCCGGTATCGCACTTGTGCGGATGCAACGCGCCGATCTTGATGTGGAATATGGCGGGACCAGTTGGCTGGGTGGCCTGCCGACCTTGGGTGATGCGCCTTGGCCACGGGATGAATTCGGACGTGCGATGCATCATCTGGCACAAATTGATCTGGATACAGTCCCCGATCCGCTGTTGCCGACCGGTATGCCACAGAAGGGCGCGCTGGCTTTCTTCATGAATACGGCAACCGATGGGCCGCGTCAGGGCAAGGTGATCTATTCGCCAACGATCGGAAATACCGCCACCGAACCGCCCGGCGATCTGGTGCCGATCTACCACGGACCGGATTGGGGCTATTACGTCAAAGGCCATGCCCGCGAAACAGCCCCAGACACCTTCCCCCGCTGGCCGGTCGAATTCGTGCTCTTGCCCATGACCAACCAGAACAGGGACGATGACGCGCATGAACTCATGGGCGATCTTTTGCCATTTCAGGCCGCAGGAGAGCTTTCACCGCAAAACTACCGGTCAAGCCTGCCGGATTTCGCGCGACCGTGGTTCTGGGACACGGCCTACCGTTTTACAATGTCAGTGCGTTTGGCCCGCGATGACATTCACGATACCCTGCAGAAAGCGAAAAAGCGGGTCCAGCACTACGGGCCAAGCTATCAGGCCGCTGTCGATACCATCCGGCGCGATCAGGATGCGTTTTCCGCCTTTGTTGATGAGGTCAGCATCTGGGCCGTCTCACATGAACCTTGGGACAGGATGAGCCCTGAAGATGCTGCACAGCTCGAAACCTATTTTGCGCAGGTGCGCGACAATGGTGCAGAGCCGGGCCGCTTCAAGCCGTTTTATCAATTCACCCAAGGCGAATTGATCAGCGTCCAAGAGGCGGCAACAGCGACCCTTGTGGCCGCGGCGAATGCACCACCCGAGGTGTATGCGACACTGCCTTTCGAGGTGCGCGACGATATCGACACCCGCTACCGGATCGCCAACATAGGCCGCTGGCACCAGATGTTCGGGCTTGGCTTCAAGATCGGGTCGGCCGCATCAACGCACACACACCACCATCTGCTGCTGCAGTTGCACTCGGACCAGCTTGTGAACTGGATGTGGGGGGACCGTGGTGTTGTGCAGTTCTGGATTAGCGAAGACGACCTTTTGGCGCAGAACTGGGACGCGGTCGACATGACACTGGAAAGTCATTGAACCCGCGAGGGCCAAGAAACGCCCAATTCTGCACCAAAACAGTGAAATTGACTTCCAAATACCTGTGGATAGGGACAATATCCTGTTGTTCCGGCTTTCCTTTTGGAAAGCGGCTGATAAATTAACTCAGGATAAAAAATCCAACTTGGGAGAAACGTAATGAAAAAACTAATGTTGGCGACCTCTGCTGTCGCCATGCTTGCTGGTGGTGCTTATGCCGCCGGTCACGCCGAAGAAGTAAAGATCGGTGTGATCCTCGGCTTTACCGGCCCGCTTGAATCGATCACACCCGCGATGGGTGCTGGTGCCGAAATGGCGATGGCCGAAGTCACTGCATCAGGTGCCCTGCTGGGCGGTGCGACTGTCACATCCGTCCGCGCGGATAGCACATGTATCGACGCGGGTGCCGCAACGGCTGCGGCTGAACGTGTGGTCACATCCGACAACGTTGACGCGATCATGGGCGCAGACTGTTCCGGCGTGACAGGTGCGATCCTGCAAAACGTCGCACGTCCGAACGGTGTTGTGATGATTTCCCCATCCGCAACATCGCCCGGCCTGTCGACAGCCGAAGATGACGGTCTGTTCTTCCGTACAGCACCATCCGACGCACGTCAGGGTGTCATCATTACCGAGATTCTGCAGGACCGCGGTTTCAGCGAAGTGGCGCTGACCTATACCAACAACGACTACGGCAAAGGTCTTGCCGATGCGTTCCAGGCCGCTTTTGAAGCTGCTGGTGGGACAGTCACCATCTCTGCCGCACATGAAGACGGCAAAGCCGACTACTCTGCCGAAGTTGGCGCGCTGGCATCTGCCGGTGGTGAAGTGCTGGTTGTTGCAGGCTACGTTGACCAAGGTGGCTCCGGCATCATCCGTTCATCCCTCGACAGCGGCGCGTTCGACACATTCTACCTGCCAGACGGCATGGTCGGTGCGGTTCTGAACGATAACTTCGGTGCGGAACTCAACGGGTCTTTCGGCGCCTACCCCGGCACCGATAACGCAGGCGCAGGCATCTTTGTTGAGCTGGCTGCAGAAGCAGGCTTTGACGGCACAGGCGCATTTGCCCCTGAATCTTACGATGCTGCAGCCCTGATCATGCTGGCGATGCAGGCTGCTGGTTCGAAAGATCCGGCTGACTACAAAGATCACATCTTTGATGTGGCCAACGCACCCGGCATCGAAATCCTGCCCGGCGAATTGGCCCGTGGTCTGGAGCTGATCGCAGCTGGCGAAGACATCGACTACGTTGGTGCATCCGCAGTTGAACTGATCGGTCCCGGTGAGTCCGCTGGTTCCTATCAGGAAATCGAATTCGCCGATGGCGTCTATTCGACAATCAATTTCCGTTAATCGGTTGATTTGATCCAGAAACGGCGCGGGGCTTACCCCCCGCGCCGTTTTGCAAAAAAGACACGGAAAAACCCGTGCGCAAGGGGATGTGTGATGATTGTCGTCGAAAATGTCGTCAAGACCTTCGGGGGTTTCCGTGCCGTGGATGGCGCGACGCTGACCATAGAAGAAGGTACGATCACAGGGCTAATTGGCCCTAACGGTGCGGGAAAAACCACGCTTTTCAATGTGATCGCGGGCGTTCTTAAACCGACCTCCGGACGCATCACCATGAATGGCGAGGACATCACAGGTCTGCCGCCACATGAGCTTTTCCACAAAGGATTGCTGCGCACCTTCCAGATTGCGCATGAGTTTTCCTCGATGACGGTGCGCGAGAACCTGATGATGGTCCCTGGCGACCAGTCCGGCGAGAAACTCTGGAACACATGGTTCGGCCGCAAGCGTATCGCCAATGAAGAACGCGCGTTACAGGCCAAGGCCGATGAAGTGATCGAATTTCTGACGATTGACCACCTGAAAGAAGAAAAAGCCGGCAACCTTTCCGGCGGGCAGAAAAAGCTGCTGGAACTGGGGCGCACCATGATGGTCGACGCCAAGATCGTCTTTCTCGACGAGGTCGGTGCAGGTGTGAACCGCACCCTGCTGAACACAATCGGCGATGCGATCATCCGCCTGAACAAAGAACGCAATTACACATTCGTTGTGATCGAGCACGACATGGATTTTATCGGCCGCCTTTGCGATCCGGTGATCTGTATGGCGGAAGGCCACGTCTTGGCCGAAGGGACCTTGGAAGAAATCAAGGCCAATGAGCAGGTGATCGAGGCCTACCTCGGCACCGGGTTGAAAAACAAAGACAAGGTAAGTGCGACATGAAATTCCTACTGACCGTTCTTCTGGGGGCCATCTTGGGCTCTGCTGCGACCTTCTATTACATCTATGTCAACCACGCGGATGGGACCGAGCAGGCGCTGATGCGCGAGACGCTTTTGGCCTATGCGCCTTTTCTTGAAGAGTACATCACCCCGTGACCAAGAACCCCTATCAGGATGACCGTGGGAACAAGGACCGGTCGATTACCAAGGCCGGTGGCGGAACGCTCACCGCTGCAAAGAACGACCCGCGCAACAGCCATGGTCAACCAGGTGAGCCGTTTCTGATCGGTGATGCGATGACGGGCGGTTACGGAAAAGGCCCCGATATCCTGCATTCCTGCACGATTGCCGCCGAAAAAGGCGAAATCGCTGTGATCGTCGGCCCGAATGGTGCCGGTAAGTCCACGGCGATGAAAGCGGTGTTTGGCATGTTGAACGTCAATCAGGGTGCCGTGCGTCTTGATGGCGAGGATATCACCCATCTGTCCCCGCAACAGCGGGTTGTGAAAGGCATGGGGTTCGTGCCGCAGACCTCGAACATCTTTACGTCGATGACCGTGGAAGAGAACCTTGAAATGGGCGCTTTCATCCGGCGCGATGATTTCCGCGATACGATGGCGCAGGTCTATGACCTGTTCCCGATCCTCAAGGAAAAGCGCAACCAGGCCGCAGGCGAGCTTTCAGGCGGTCAGCGTCAGCAGGTCGCGGTGGGCCGCGCTCTCATGACACAGCCCAAAGTTCTGATGCTGGATGAACCGACCGCCGGTGTGTCGCCCATCGTGATGGATGAACTTTTTGACCGGATCATCGAGGTTGCGCGCACCGGTATCCCGATCCTGATGGTGGAACAGAACGCCCGCCAAGCGCTTGAAATTGCGGATAAAGCTTATGTTCTGGTACAGGGCCGCAACGCCCACACCGGCACCGGTAAGGAACTGCTCGCGGACGAACAGGTCCGGCGCAGTTTCCTGGGTGGATGAAGATGGCAGCCGTTCTTTGCGCGACGCTTGCCGGGCCCGCCTGTGCCGATACCGTCATCTGCGACTTTTCCGGTATGCCTGTAGGCTTTGCGATTGATGCGTCACAGTTTGCGCCCGCACAGGATGCATCTGACCCACCGCGCCGCCAAGTGACCACGGTGCAGATGGGTGACACCGACTTTACCGCAGAGCCGTTCATCATCGGCGATACCCGCGGGTTCTGGACCACACAGGAAGATGGCGCCGAGGTCCTGCTTGTGATGCAGCCGGATGGAACCGCCGTCTACTCCGATACACGCAACGTCACGCCGATGGCGGGCACATGCGAGGTGCTGCAATGACCCATATTTTGAATACCGAGGATCGTTTCTCATGGATTTTCTGAACGCGATTGTCGCCTTTGCGAACTTCGTCTTTGTGCCGGGCCTAGCCTATGGCGCGCAGTTGGCCATCGGCGCGCTGGGTGTCACGCTGATTTACGGCATCCTGCGGTTTTCGAATTTCGCACATGGCGACACGATGGCCTTTGGCACCGCAATCACCATTCTGATGACGGGCCTGTTGACGACGGCAGGGATCACCTTTGGCCCGCTGCCCACCGCCCTTCTCGCCCTGCCCGTTGGCATCGGTGCCACTATCCTGCTTTTGTTGGGGATTGATCGGGGTGTCTATAAATTTTACCGCGATCAAAAGGCCTCGCCCGTGATTTTGGTGATCGTGTCGATGGGTGTGATGTTCGTGATGAACGGCGTCGTGCGTTTCATTATCGGCGTGCGGGACATCAACTTTGCCGATGGCGAGCGTTTCATCATCACCGCCCGTGAGTTCCGCGACATGACCGGCCTTCAGGAAGGTCTGGCGATTAAGACCACACAGGCCATCACAGTCGTTGTCGCCTTTATCGTCATGGCGCTGTTGTTCTGGTTCCTCAATAAAACCCGCACCGGCAAATCCATGCGCGCCTTTTCGGATAACGAAGATCTGGCCCTTCTGTCGGGCATCAACCCCGATTGGGTGGTCAAGGTCACTTGGATGATCGTCGCGGCCCTCGCCACCACCGCGGGTGTGCTTTACGGGCTGGACAAGTCTTTCAAAGCCTTCACCTATTTCCAACTTCTGCTGCCGATCTTTGCCGCAGCGATTGTGGGTGGTCTGGGCAATCCGCTGGGGGCGATCGCCGGTGGTTTCGTGATTGCCTTCAGCGAGGTCACCATCACCTATGCCTGGAAGAAGGTGCTGACGTACCTCTTGCCTGACAGCCTCGCCCCCGATGGTCTGGTGCAGCTCTTGTCCACCGATTACAAATTCGCCGTCAGCTTCGCGATCCTGATTATCGTGCTGCTGTTCAAACCGACGGGCCTCTTCAAGGGACAATCCGTATGAGCACTACAGTCAAAGATACCGCCCTCTTCGGCCTTGTCGCCGTCCTATTGATCGGGACCGGCCTGATCCAGGGTTGGAATTCTGCCCTTCTGATCCTGAACATGGGGCTTATTTCGGCCATCATGGCGCTGGGTGTGAACCTGCAATGGGGCTTTGCGGGGTTGTTCAACATCGGTGTCATGGGCTTTGTGGCGCTTGGCGGCCTCGCCGCTGTGCTGGTCTCGAGCGAGCCTGTCCCCGAAGCATGGCAGGCCGGCGGTCTGCGGATTTTTGCAGGTCTAGCATTGGGTGCTTTGACCGTGGTTGCCGCGGTCATGGCGCAAAAGCGGCTTGAGGGGCGCACGAAAACCATTGTCACGCTGGTGATTTTGGTTGGAGGATTCTTCCTCTACCGCGCTGTGTTTGATCCCGCGAAAGAAGCGATCGAGGCGGTTAACCCCGCTGTCAGCGGCAACCTTGGCGGTCTGAACCTGCCCATTTTGTTGTCTTGGCCCGTGGGTGGTCTGCTGGCCGCTGGTGCGGCTTGGATTATCGGCAAAACGGCCCTTGGCCTGCGGTCTGATTACCTGGCGATTGCAACGCTTGGAATCGCGGAAATCATTATTGCTGTGTTGAAAAACGAAGACTGGCTGGCACGCGGCGTGAAGAACGTCATTGGTCTTGACCGTCCCGTTCCGTTTGAAATCGACCTGCAACAGGACCCTGTTTTTGTGGAACGCGCCGCAAGCGTCGGGCTTGATCCGGTTCTGGCGTCGACACTTTACACGAAAATGGCCTATGCCGTGCTCTTTACCATTGTTCTGCTGATCCTGTTGTGGCTGGCGCAACAAGCACTCAAAAGCCCGTGGGGCCGCATGATGCGCGCGATCCGTGACAATGAAACCGCCGCCGAGGCCATGGGCAAAGACGTGACCAAACGGCATTTGCAGATCTTTATCCTTGGCTCTGCGGTTTGCGGGATCGCCGGTGCGATGATGACCACGCTGGATGGTCAGCTGACACCAGGCAGCTATCAGCCGCTGCGCTTTACTTTCCTTGTCTGGGTCATGGTGATTGTTGGCGGGTCCGGTAACAACTTTGGTGCGGTGCTGGGTGGTATGCTGATCTGGTGGCTTTGGGTGCAGGTGGAACCGCTTGGTCTGGGCCTGATGAATATCCTCAGCAGCGGGCTTGAGGATGGAAGCGCCATGAAAGACTGGATGATCGAATCTGCGGCCCATATGCGTTTGCTGACCATGGGTCTGGTGCTGCTTCTGGTGCTGAGGTTCAGCCCGCGCGGGCTGATCCCAGAACGCTAACTTGTCCTTGCTGTCTGCCCTGCTACAACGGGGCAGACCTGAACACCCCGAGGACCATATGGCGTTTGTTTTTCGCTGGCTCATCCGGCTTGCCACTGCCCTGATCATTCTAGGCGTCGCTGCGATTGCGCTGGTTTATTATTTCGCGTCACGCTCGCTGCCGGATTACAACGCCAACCGCGCGGTGGCAGGGATTGCGGCACCTGTGGAAATCGTCCGCGATAACGCCAATGTGCCGCATATTTTCGGTGAAACCGACAATGACGTCTATTTCGCGCTGGGATATGCCCATGCGCAGGATCGTCTATGGCAGATGACAATGCTGCGGCGCACAGCACAAGGGCGGTTGTCCGAGCTCTTCGGTGAACGCACACTCGGCATTGACGAGGTGCTGCGGCGCTTTGATCTTTATACGACGGCCGTGGCCTCGGTGAACGTGCAGACCGCCGAAACCAACGCCGCTTTGGGGGCCTATGCACGCGGCGTCAATGCGTGGCTGGCCGAGGTGAACAAAGGGGCGCTGGGGCGTGGCGCGCCCGAAATGTGGCTTTTCAATCATGCGATCGCACCTTGGCAGCCTGCGGATTCCATTGCGATCCTGAAACTGATGGCACTCGACCTGACCTCGAACCTTGAGGATGAGGTCTTGCGCGCTCGCACCTCACTCTTGCTCGAAAACGACCGCCTGCGCGACATCCTGCCCGACGACCCCACCAGCGCCACTGCCGCCCTGCCGGAATACGCAAGCCTGATTCCCGGTGTACCGACCTACACCCCCAACATGCGGCTGGCCTATGATCCGCTCTCGCCACTGAAACCCGCAGCGCTGTCAGGGGCCTCCAATGCATGGGCGGCCAGCGCATCACGCTCGGCCACAGGCTCAACACTGCTGGCAAACGATCCGCATCTGGGCCTGACAGCCCCCTCCATCTGGTATCTCGCACGGCTCGAGCTTGAAACAGGTGGTATCATCGGCGGCACCATTCCCGGCATGCCGCTTGTCCTGACCGGGCGCAGCGATGTGCTTGGATGGGGACTGACGAGCGCCTATGTCGATGATCAGGACGTGATGGTCGAAGAGGTCAATCCCGATAACCCCGAAGAATACCGTACCCCGACAGGCTGGGCGCCGTTTCGGACCCGCGATAGTATCATCAACATCAAGGATGCCCCTGCCGTCACGCTCCGCCTGCGTTGGACGGCAAACGGCCCTGTCATGCCGCGCAGCCAGTATGATCTTGGCACAATTACCCCGCCGGGGCACGTCACCGCGATCTCGTGGACCGCGCTGTCGGACCGCGACACCTCTATGTCCGCAGCCTTTGCAATGAACCATGCGCGCACCGTGGAAGAGGCCATCACCGCTGGTGCCGATTTTATCGCACCAGCCATGAACCTGACACTGGCGGATCGTAACCGGATCGCGATGAAAACGATCGGCGCGATCCCTGCCCGTGATGCGGCCCACCAAAGCCAGGGTCGCCTGCCCGCCTTTGGCTATCTGCCTGAAAACCGCTGGCAAGGGCGGTTTCCTTATCGCGACAACCCCGAATTCCTTGACCCGCCGGGCGGGATTTTGGGGAACACCAATAACAAGACCGTGGACCGGCCCTTTCCGTTCCACGTCACCCATAAATGGGGCGACACCCAGCGGATCAACCGCTGGCGGCGTTTGATGCAGGCGCGCGAGGTGCATACCCGCGACAGTTTCATAGAAACCCAGCTTGATACGGTCAGCTTTGCCGCACGCACGCTGTCTACGCTGATGGGCGCGGATCTGTGGTTCACCGGCGATGCTGCCGCCGAAGGCACCCCCGAACGCCGCCGCCAGATTGCGCTGGACCTTTTGTCAGCGTGGAACGGCGAAATGAACGAACACCTGCCGGAACCGCTGATCTATGCAGCCTGGACCCGCGCATTCCAGCAACGCCTGATCCGCGACGAATTGGGGCCATTGGCCGAAGAGTTCACCCATGTCGAGCCGGTGTTCATCGAACGCGTGTTCCGCGATATCGACGGGGCCGGTGTGTGGTGCGATGTGATCCAGTCCGCGCCGGTTGAAACCTGCACCGATATCGCACGGCAATCGCTGGATGATGCGCTGGTCTGGATCACCGAGAATTATGGCACGGCGATCGAGGCCGTGCGCTGGGGCGACGCCCATGTGGCAACCCACGACCACCCCGTTCTGGGCAACACGCCGATCCTTGAATGGATTGTGAATATCCGCCAATCCACCAGCGGTGGCGATCACACCCTGCAACGGGCCAAGACATCAGGCATCGACCCGCATCCGTTCCACAACGTCCACGCGGCAGGCTATCGCGGTGTCTATGATTTCGCCGATCCCGATAGTTCGGTGTTCATCAACTCCACAGGGCAGTCCGGCCACCCGCTGTCACGGCACTACGACAATCTGGGCGAGCTGTGGCGGCGCGGCGAATATATTCCGATGTCACTGGACCCCGATCTGGCACGGGCGGCGGCCGTGGGTGTGACCGTGTTGCGTCCGGAGGAGTAAGCATCATGCAGAGTTGCTGCGATTGTCGGCGTCAGCCATCTCGCTAACAGCAAGCGTCATGGTTTGTCAGTTGATCTTTGCTGCTTGTGATAGGCCTCTGCATCCCCGTATTCCAAGAACTCGGGATAGTAGCGATGTACGCCTGCCATCCGTCTTGCGTGTTTGATCGGGCACCAGTATTTTTCTGTGCGTCCCGCGATCTCAACAGAGTAGGCCAACAAACCATTGCCGTAAGAGCAGTACATACAGTTCAGTTTTTCCAGCCCGTTCAGATAAGAAAGATGCCTGCGATCAAAGGTGATAAAGTCGGCGCGACGCACCTTTTCGATCTTGTAAACCGGAAAACAGATTGCCTGATATAGTGTCACGAATAAATCGAGCAAAACAAACGGGATTATTACGGAGTAAATGACAGGTGCCGTTACGACGACAAGCGGGCGTGCACCGGCCACATAGGACAATAACTTTCGCTTGAGCATCTGGTGCCGTTGCAAAACTTCGCGCTCGAATATGACCCGCCCCCTATCGGTATGGTAGCGAAATTCACGACGACGGCGCTCGAATTTTTGTTCAAGCTCTTCTTCCATGCTGCGGATACGGTCCACCAATTCGCTAATGCTATCAGTCATTCTTCACTCCCGGTGTTCAAACGTTCCTAGCTTAAGGATGTCGGCCAACTATGACCACGACTATTGGAAGAAGGGCCCACGATAGGCCCGGTAGATTTCACAGGTGACGGCCTGTTGCTTCACAAAGCGCGGCGGCGTCTTGCAAGCCGGCCCTTGACCTACAACCGCTTGAACCGCTCTTTCTGCAACTGCGTCCAGAACACCGTCAGCGCGTAACCCGTCTCGGTCTGCACCTCTTTCGTCACGATCCCCGCATCAAAGAGCCATGCGCGTTTGCGCCCTTCAGCGAAACTCAGCGTCAGCTTTTCCTCGTTTCGGGGGTCTTTGAGCTTGTCGGGGATCGCGGCCAAGAGCGTGTCCAGCCCCTCACCGGTGACCGCGGAAATCGCATAAAGGTCATCCATCCGCGCTGCCTGTGTCAGCACCGCAGCACGCGCGTCACCTTCCAGCAGGTCGGTCTTGTTCCAGACCTCGATGATCGGGGCCTCTTCGGCCACGCCAAGGCTTTGCAGAATGGCACGCACGTCCTGTGCCTGTTCCTCGGTCTGTTCATGGCTGATATCGCGGACGTGCACAATCAGGTCCGCGTCAAGCACCTCTTCCAGCGTGGCACGGAAGGCCGCAACCAGTTCGGTCGGCAGATCAGAGATGAAACCAACCGTGTCGGACATGATGATTTCGTCACCTGTCGGCAGAACGATCTTGCGCATGGTCGGATCAAGGGTAGCAAAGAGCATGTCCTTAGCAAAGACTTCGGCCCCTGTCAGACGATTGAAAAGCGTGGATTTGCCCGCGTTGGTGTAGCCCACCAAAGCCACAATCGGGAACGGCACCTTGGCGCGGGACGCGCGGTGGAGTTCGCGGGTTTTCACCACTTTTGCCAACTGCTTGCGCAGGCGGTTGAGCTGTTCGTCAATCGCACGGCGGTCAGCCTCGATCTGGGTTTCACCCGGACCACCCACAAAACCCAAACCGCCGCGCTGGCGTTCAAGGTGGGTCCATGCACGCACCAGACGCGTGCGCTGGTAGGACAGGGCGGCCATTTCCACCTGCAATACACCCTCGGAGGTGCGCGCGCGGTCGCTGAAGATTTCCAGAATAAGTCCGGTGCGATCAAGCAGTTTGACGCCCCATTCCTTTTCCAGATTGCGCTGCTGCACAGGGGTCACGGGGCCGTCGATCAGGACAAGCTCGATTTCGGCGTCATGAAACACCTGCTTGAGCTCTGCGATCTTGCCTTTGCCGAATAGTTTGCCGGGCTGGATTTTCGGCAGGCGCACGATGGTGCCGCCAATCACATCCAGATCCGGCAAGGCCGCGGCCAAGGCCAATCCTTCCGCCAACGCAGGTTCAGCCGCGCGGCGGTTCTGGTCGTTCTTTAGTTCGGGATGCAGTACCCAAGCCCGTGTGACGGGGCGATCATGTTCGAGCAAAGTTACTCTTCACCTTCATAAAGGCTGATCGGTTGCGCCGGCATGATCGTGGAAATCGCGCTCTTGTAAACAAGCTGCGATTGTCCGTCGCGGCGCAACAAGACGCAAAAGCTATCAAACCAGGTAATCACGCCTTGGAGTTTCACACCGTTCACGAGGAAAATCGTGACGGGTACTTTTGTTTTGCGCACATGATTAAGGAATGCGTCTTGCAGATTTGCTTTGTCGGCAGCCATCGCCAAACCCTTTTTTCTTTTTCTTGCGGCCGCGGACCGGCCCCCCAGTGTTGTCAGGCCCAGTATGTCGCGCCTGATCTGGAGTTTCCACCCCCTATTTACACATTAAAAGAAGCGCTTAGCGCTGCCAGATTTCAGGATTGAAGAGCGCGATAATCGCCAGCGTTTCCAACCGTCCCAACACCATTGCAAAGGCCAGAATTACCTTGGCGGCATCGGGTATGCCCGAATAGGCAATCGGCGTTTCTGCTGCGACCGAGGCCAATGGCCCAGTGGTCGACAGCGCCGAAACCGCCAGCACCATCGAGGTTTCAAACTGCACACCTGTCAGCGAAAGAGCCAACATCACCACGGCGATACTGATGGCGAACAGCATGAAAAACACCCAAGAGATATAGGCGCCCTGTTTGCGGATACGGCGCGCGTCCTTGCCTCCGCCACCAACAGAGGATGGATGCAAGAGGCGTTCCTGCTCACGTTCACCATGGCGGTAGAGCGCGTAAATCCGCAAGAGTTTGACACCACCCGCCGTTGTCGCAACACCGCCCCCGATCAGGGCAAGACCGATCAGGAACAGCCCCGGCGTGTTCAGGCCGGACCATTCTGTCGCGCCACCCCAGAAATGCGATTCAAATCCGGTTGTCGTCAAGAAAGAGGTCACCGTGAACAGCGCCCCCCAGAGCGCTGATGCGACTTCCTGCAAACTGGCAGCGTCCTCGCGCTCAGCGGCGCCGAAAAAATGCCGCAGAAACAAAAGCGCGGTGACCGTGCCGATCAACACAAGCGCGATGCGGAACTCGGGATCGCGACGCAACCCGCGCTCATGCTCGCCGATCAGGCCACGACTGAAAGTCAGGCGGGACAGGGCAAAGATGAAGAAACAGAAGATCAACAGCTCACCCCAGAAACGCGAGGCCGCAAAATAGAGCCCCCCGATAGGCGAAATCCCCGAGGTCGAGAGCGTCGACATGGCGTGGATCAATGCGATGTAGGGAAATTCACCCGCAATCACGAGGCCGATCCAAAGCAGCGTTGTCAGCCCGATGTAAATCGGCGTCAGCGCCAGCGTATAGCGCACAAGCCGTTCAGACGGATCAGCAATATGGCCAATCTGTGAAAATCCGCCACTGGTGCCACTATTCGCGTTGCCGGTCGCGCGCACCTCAAACCCGCCAAGGTTCATAGGCGCAAAGATCGACACAGCCGTGACCCAGACCAGCAAACCACCCAACCAGCCCACCAAACCGCGCCAAAGATGCTGCGACGGTGTCAACCGGCCTGCAGTGTCATAGACAGTGGCACCCGTGGTCGTGAAACTCGACACCATTTCAAACCACGCATCCAGAAAAGTTGTGTTGCCGACGGCCACGTGAAACGGAATAGCAAACATGATCGGCAAAGCCGTAAAGGCCGCAAAAAGGCCCAACAACTGGCTGCGGGCCACGCTGCGGGGCGCATAGCCTGCGGTGGCCAGACCGATCATCAGCGTGATGATCGAAAACAGGATAAACCCGTAAAAGAACACGCGCATCGTATCGAAGTCTTCCATCACCGCGCCATGCGCCGCCGGCACGATCATCGACGCCGCACCCAGACCCATCAGGATCACGAAAAATGGAAGCCGGACGATCCAAGCCATCAGAAGAAGTCTATCGAGACCTGCAAGAGGCGTTCAACTTCGGGCACGTCTTCGGACATTGCAAAAATTGTAATCACGTTGCCCTCTTCAATACGCGTCTCACCCGTGGGGCGCACGATCTTGCCTTGCTGCATGACCGCGCCGATCAATGTGCCTTCGGGAAAGTCGATATCCTTAATCTTCTGGCCTGCAATCGGCGATGTTCCCAGCACTTGCGCCTCGATCACTTCGGCCTCGGCATCCCCGATCGAGTAGACCCCGCGCACACGCCCATGGCGAATGTGACGCAGGATCGAACTGACGGTCACCGCACGGGGGTTGATGTAAGCATCAATATCCAGTGGGGCCATGAGCGGAACCAAGGTAGGGTCGTTGACCAATGAGATCGACATTTTGCAGCCCATCTCTTTGGCGCGCACAGCCACGAGCAGGTTTGTCTTATCATCATCCGTTACGGCAAGTACCGCGTCAGCGGATGAAATATTCGCCTCTTCCAGCAAACCGCTGTCCAACCCGTCGCCATGCAGCACGATTGTCCGGTCAAGCGCATCCGCCGCGCGTTCGGCATTTTCGCGGTTTTTTTCGATCACTTTCACACGCACGCGTTCCGTGCGGGCTTCAAGCGCTTGTGCAACACCAAGCCCGACATTGCCACCGCCAATGATGACGATACGCTCTTGTTTTGATTGGGTTTTGCCAAAAATTTCCAGCGTACGTGTCATATCTTCGGTGTCCGTGAAGATATAGCATTCATCATCGGGGAAAATCTGATCACCGGGGGATGGCACAAAAAGCGTCCCGTCGCGCCGGATGCCGACCACGACGGCGCGCAGTGTGGAGAAAAGATCGGTCAACTGGCGCAAAGGCGTATTAATAACAGGGCAATCGTCCTCAATCATGATCCCGAGCAGTTGCGCACGCCCTTCCAGAAAGCTTTCGGTGTCAAAAGCCGCAGGTGCCGCCAAGCGCTGCAAAGCGGCTTCTGCCACTTCGCGTTCGGGGGAAATCACCACGTCGATGGGCAGGTGATTGCGGCGGTAAAGATCGGCATAGGCCGGATCAAGATAGTTCTGGGCGCGCAGACGGGCGATCTTGCGCTGCACCGAAAACACCGAATGCGCCACCTGACAGGTGACCATATTGACCTCATCGGAATGGGTGGCCGCAATGACCATATCGGCATCCGCCGCACCCGCGCGGTCCAGCACATCAGGATAGCTTGCAAAGCCTGCAATGCCCTGCACATCCAACGTATCCGTCGCACGGCGCACCAGTTCAGGGTTGCTGTCTACAACTGTGACATCGTTGTTTTCGCCGGACAAATGGCGGGCAATTTGCCAGCCGACCTGCCCTGCACCACAGATGATGACTTTCATTCGTCTTCGCCTTCAATATAGGCCACGCGGCCACCGGCCTTGTTCGTTGTCACAACGCCTAACGATTTCAGCTTCCGGTGCAAGGCCGAACGTTCCATGCCCACAAAGGCCGCCGTCCGGCTGATGTTGCCACCAAAGCGGTTGATTTGGGTCAGCAGGTACTCGCGCTCGAATAATTCGCGGGCTTCGCGCAAAGGCAATGTGGCAAGACCACCAGACAGCACGATCCGGCCTTCCTCGCCGCCGCCATCCTCGCTGTTCGGCAGTTCTTTGGCACTGATATCACCGGTATTTTCTCCAAGGATAAGAACACGTTCCACCACGTTCTTCAACTGCCGAACGTTGCCCGGCCAAAGCATGGTCTGCAACAGCGCGCGCGCATCCTCTGCCAGTTTGCGCAGTGGCAAGCCTTGCAACTTGTTGCAGGTCTCAATGAAATGCTCGGCCAGAAGCGGAATATCCTCGCGGCGTTCCTCCAATGATGGCACGGCAATCGGCACAACGTTCAGACGGTGGTATAGCTCTTCGCGAAACATCCCCGCAGCAATTGCAGCAGACAGATCGCGGTTAGTGCTGGAAATCACCCGCAGATCGACCTGCACCTTGTCGTTGCCGCCGACGCGCTGAAAGCGCTGTTCGACCAGCACCCGCAGGATTTTTGATTGCGTTCCCAGTGGCATATCCGCAATTTCATCGAAATAAACGACACCGCCATTCGCTTCTTCAAGCAAACCCTGCTCAATGCCGCGCCCTGCGTCTTCACGGCCGAATAGCACTTCTTCCATGCGCTCGGGTTCAATCGAGGCCGAGTTCACCACCACAAAGGGTGCCGAGGCGCGGTTGGAATTGGCGTGGATATAGCGTGCCGCGATTTCCTTGCCCGCCCCTGCAGGGCCGGTCAGCATCACGCGGCCGTTGGATTTGGTCACCTTGTCCAGTTGCGATTTCAGGGTCCGGAAGGCCGCACTGTCGCCCAGCATCTCGGCACTCTGGCTTTCACCACGCCGCAGTTGCACGTTTTCGCGACGCAGGCGCGAGGTTTCCATCGCGCGGCGGATTACCACCAAAAGCTGGTCGATATTGAAGGGCTTTTCGATAAAGTCGTAAGCGCCCTGCTTGATCGCCGCGACCGCAATTTCAATATTGCCGTGGCCCGAAATAATCACGATCGGGATCTCGGGATGGTCGCGCTTGACGCTCTTGAGAATATCAATCCCGTCCATATTGCTGTCTTTCAGCCAGATATCGAGGATCATCAGCGCGGGCTGCTCGGCTGCGATCTGCGCCATACATTCATCGGATGTTCCGGCCAGCCGCGTGGTGTAGCCTTCGTCGATCAGAATTTCCGAAATGAGTTCGCGAATGTCGCGTTCATCATCCGTGATCAGAATATCGCCCATAATTTACCTCATGCTGGAATTTTGGGGGCACGCGCGGCTTGCACCGATGCGGGCAGTTGAATAATGGCGCAGGCCCCTGCGTGATCGTAGCCTGCAAAGACTTCGGCATCTGTCAGTGTCAGCGTACCGCCGTGTTCTTCGATGATCTTCTTGACGATAGGCAGGCCAAGACCTGTCCCCTCGCCGCGCGTCGTCACGTAAGGCTCGAACAGGCGCGCGCGATCTTCCGGCAGGCCGATCCCGTTGTCCGAGATTTTAATCGTTACTGTATCCTTGTCCTTGGACATACGGAGCTGGATTTCAGGGCGATAGCCCTCTGCCCCATGACGGCTGATATAGGTTTCCGTCGCCTCTCCTGCATTCTTGAGAAGGTTCGTCAGCGCCTGCCCGATCATGGTGTCATCCATATCGACCAGAACCTGTTCTTCGGGGATTTCGGCGGCAAAATGCACATCGGGCTGGCCTGCAATCTGCAAGGACAGCGCATCATGCACCAGTTGCGTCATGTCATTGATATGCAATTCCGGTTCCGGCATGCGGGCAAATTTGGAAAACTCGTCCACGATGCGCCGCAGATCATTGGTCTGGCGCACAATCACGTCTGTCATCTGTTCCAGCTTGTCCGCATCATGGCCAACCTGACTATGGAATTTCCGCTTGATCCGTTCCGCCGAGAGCTGGATCGGCGTCAGCGGGTTTTTTATCTCATGCGCAATCCGGCGCGCCACGTCGCCCCAAGCGGCCATACGCTGGGCACTGACCAGATCGGTCACATCGTCAAAGGCCACAACATAGCCCTCCAGCGTCCCGTCCACATTGCGGCGCTGCGCCATCCGCACCAGCAGGCTTTCCTGTTGGCCGTTGCGGATCAGGTTGATCTGGCCCTGCACGCTTTCACGGTCGGTTTCGCAAACCTGCGTAAAGAGATCGGCAAATTCGGGCACCGCGACCGAAAGCGCCGTTTCTTCGGGGTGATCACCCACGGACAACAACCGGCTAGCGGATGGGTTTACAAAGGTCACGCGGCCATAGGCATCAAGCCCGACAACCCCCGAGGTGACCGACCGCAACACCGAGTCAAACAAACGACCCCGCCGTTCGGTCCGCTGGTTTGTCTCGATCAGCTGGTCGCGCTGTCCTTTCAGACGGCTCGTCATCTGGTTGAAGTAATGACCCAGTTGCGAGATCTCGTCATCGCCGTCATCTTCGATCACGCGCACATCAAGATCACCCGACCCGACACGTTGCGACGCCGACACCAGGCGCCCTACAGGCGTTGACAGGCGCTCGGCAAAGACCAAACCGCCCCAGATCGCGCCAAGGATCAGGATAAAGCCGAATCCCAGATAGAGCAGGCCGAACTGGAACAACAGTTGCCCACGCGCGTTCTGAAGCTCTTCGTACTGGGCCACCGTTTCGGTCGTGTCATCCAGCAGGGTCAGCACGTTGCCGTCCACAGGGCGCGTGACGTAGAGATACCTGTCGCGGAACGCCATAAGCGGGATCAGCGCGCGGAATTCGTTGTTGGCAAAGTCCTGAATTATCGCAAGGCCAGTCTGATCCGCGATTGTGAAATCCTCGGCCGAGGGGCGTTCATAGCCAAATTCATAGGACCGCGCGCCACGGGCTGCGATCGTGCCCAAGCCGTCAATCACAAAGGCCTCGCTCAGGCCCCGCTCGACCTGTGCCTGCACGTCACCCAAGGCGCGCCGCACCTCGCCATCGTCCATAAAGAGGTTCGCTTGCCGTTCACGGTTCAGATAGGCCGCCAGATCAAGCCCGTCGCGTGTCAGCTCTTGGCGGTGCTCTTCTTCATAGGCCTGTGCCGTCGTCAAAGACGTCCGCAACACATTGCCCACAGGTTCCGAAAACAACCCGTCGAGGGCAATCGAAATCAGCGTGACGGAAAAGACTGCCACCAGCACGATGGGGACCAGCGCCGAGAGCGCAAAGACCCCTGTCAGACGCAGACTGAGCCGCGAGCCTGCCGACTTGGCACGCCGCGCCGAGACCATCCGTGCGACCTGCCGCATGACCAGGGCCGCCACGACCAGCACATAGATAAAGTCCAACAGAAGGACCAAACGCAACGACGTTGACGACGCCCCGCGATCCAGCGGTCCGACGACAATATAGGTCAGCACGGCCAGCAGCGGGCCTGCCACCACAAGGCCGATCGTGAACGCCGTTTGCACATGGCGCTGGCGGAACCAGCGACCAAGTCGCGTCATATTCAGGCCCAGTAGGGAACGCCGCACGCGCAATGCCCTGTTATTGTGGTGAGGTCGCCCCCACGGTACCGCCATTCGCTGTGGTCTTTCTGCTACGCTGACGTAGCAGTGCCACGGTTCTGTTGCGGTTTTACATCAATTTGCGGCGGCGTGTCACGCGGATATCGAGATCGGTGATCTTCTTGCGGAGTGTATTGCGGTTTATGCCGAGCAAATCCGCGCATTTGGCCTGATTTCCGCCCGTTGCATCCAGTGCAATCTCGATCAGCGGGCCCTCAACCTCTTTCAGGATTCGGTTATAGAGCCCCGGAGGCGGCAGAACCCCGCCATGCAGATCGAAATAGCGGCGCAGGTGCTTGTTCACGCTCGCACTCAGCTTGTCGCCCTCGCCGCCTGACCGCAGCGGTTCGATTGCGGGCTGGTTGCCCAGGACCAGTTCCACCTCGGCACGGGTGATTTCATCCTCGGAGGCGGTAAAGACCAAACGGCGCACGGCGTTTTCCAACTGCCGCACGTTGCCGGGCCAGCTATAGGCGCGGACCAGATCAAGGGCCGCGTCACCAAAGCGGCGCAACGGCGCGCCATCACGTTCGGCGCGGGCCAGAAAATGCTCGGCCAGCAGCGGGATATCATCCACACGCTCGCGCAGTGACGGGACATCCACAGTAACACCGCCCAGCCGGTAAAACAGATCCTCGCGGAATTGCCCGTCTTCCATACGTCCCATCAGGTCGGATTGCGATGTGGCCATGATCCGCGGCGCGTTGTCGCCCAGCGTGTCCAGCATCCGCACAATCCGGCCCTGCGCCTCTTCGGACAGGTCACTGACCTCATCAAACAGGATTGACCCGCCCTTGGCGCGGCTGAGCACAGTGGACGGCCCATCCATCCCCTCCAGATCAGAGGCCGACACCACAACAAACGGCAGGCTGCGCCGGTCGGAGAAATCATGCACCGCGCGCGCGATCAGCGATTTACCCGTCCCGCTTTCGCCGGTGATCAACACCGGCAGTTGCGTGTTCATCACCCGCGCGACAAGCCGGTAGAGGCCCTGCATCACCGGCGTGCGCCCCACCAGCGGCAGATCACCGCCCTGTTCGGTTGCATTCACATCGGGGGCGCGTGTCGTGGGGGCGCGGCGCTTGATCTCAAGCGCCCGCGCGGCGCGTTTCATCAGGTCAGGCAGATCAAAGGGCTTGGGCAGGTAATCATAGGCATCCGCCTCGGCGGCCTGAATGGCGGTCATAATGGTGTTCTGCGCAGAAATCACGATCACAGGCAGACCGGGGCGCGCCTCTGCGATCTTGGGCAACTGCTCAAGGCCGTTACCATCGGGCATGATCACATCCGAGATTACCAGATCGCCTTTGCCCTCATCGACCCAGCGCATCAGTGTGACAATCGAGGATGTCGCATGCACCTTGCAGCCCGCCCGCGTCAACGCCTGGGTCAATACCGTCCTGATCGTGCGGTCGTCATCGGCAACAAGTACTGTCCCGTCCATTCTTATTCTCCTGCTTCATAGTCTTTGGGAACCACCGGGAGCGAGATCCGGAAAACCGTGCGCCCGGGCACGCTATCCACCGAAATCCATCCACCGGCGTCACCGATCAATTTTGACACCAGCGCCAACCCGAGCCCTGTTCCGTTTTCCTTGCCCGATACGAAAGGTTCAAAAATATCTTCCGCAATCTCGCGCGGCAGGCCGGGGCCATCGTCAATAATCTCAACCTGCAATGGCAGGCGGGCATGGGTGCCATCTGACCGGTGCACACGCAACGAGGTGTCATAGAATGTATGCAGGGTGATGGTACCCGCTTCCTTGCAGGCCTCCGAGGCATTTTTCAGCAGGTTCAGGAACACCTGCAAAAGCTGGTCCCCATCCGCCAGCGTTTGTGGCAGGGAGGGATCATAGGCTTCGACAAACAGCATATGAGCGCCAAAACCAACCGCCGCTGATTGGCGTGCGCGGTCCAGAATATCGTGGATATTGATCGGTTTGAGGACCGGTTTACGCAGGTTTCCGAATTGTTCGACCTGTTCGAGCAGTTTCACAATCCTGCGGCTTTCCTCGACGATCAGATCCGTCATCTCCTGATCTTCAGGGGATAGTCCCATAGACAACAGTTGTGCCGCGCCTGTGATGCCTGCCAGCGGATTTTTGATCTCGTGGGCCAGCATTTCTGCCATCCCGATCGCCGATTTTGCGGCTTTGCCGGACGAATGGTTCTGGTTGATCCGGCTGGCAATCTCGCGCGGGCTGATCATGACGATCATCTGGTCATCACTGCCTTGCAGTGGTGCGAATTGCAGATTGCACAGCATCGGCGGGCGCTCGCCGCTGCCGACATCCACATCATTCACAAAAAGCGATGTCCGGTTTTCTCTTGCGCGGCGATAAGGCGCCTCAAGCGGCGCATCAATCATGACCTTTTCCCAAAGTCTCTCGCCCACAAGCGACTTGGACGACAGGTTGAGAAAACTTTCCGCTGCAGGGTTACTCATGACGATCACGTCATCGCAATCAAGCATCAGCGATGGTACCGGCAAGGATGACCAAAGGGCTTGTCCCAAAATCATGCCGCCACCTGTAAATCCAAAGCCTCAGGTAGGTCGCGCAGGACATTTGCAGGTGCTACCTGGGTCAGGACCGCCTTGCGCAAAGCGGGCGGCGTGCCCGCATCATCCATGTACCACCCCAAATGCTTGCGCGCGACCTTGCGCCCCAATTCGGGGCCATAGAAGGAAAGCATCGCTTCATAATGGCCGCAGACCATATCAATCAGATCATGGCCCTGCGGCACAACAGGTTCCGCCAGACCGTGCAGCGCGGCAGAGACCTGCGCGAGGACCCAAGGCCGCCCTTGCGCCCCGCGTCCGATCATCACGCCGTCGGCACCAGACAGACGCAAGGCTGCGCGCGCGGTGTCCGCATCCACAATATCGCCATTGGCAATCACCGGGATTGTCACAGCGTCCTTGATCTGCCGGATCGCGGCCCAGTCGGCAGCGCCTTTGTAAAACTGGCAGCGTGTCCGCCCGTGGATCGTGACCAGCTTGATCCCCGCCTCTTGGGCCCTGCGGGCCACATCGGCTGCATTCAGGCTGTCGTGATCCCAGCCAAGGCGCGTTTTCAGCGTCACGGGGACATCAACCGCATTCACCACCGCCTCGATCAGGCTGAGCGCATGATCGGGTGTGCGCAAAAGCGCCGACCCCGAATAGCCGTTCGTCACCTTCTTGGCCGGGCAGCCCATGTTGATGTCAATGATCGCGGCACCGTTTCCCGCCGCCATGCGCGCCGCCTCGGCCATCCAATAGGCCTCGCGTCCGGCGATCTGGACGGCCGTGCCCTCTTGGTCATAGCCCAGTTCGGCGCGTTCGCGCACGCCGGGTTTGGCCTGCACCATTTCCTGGCTTGCCACCATTTCGCTGACAACCCAGCCCGCCCCGAACGAGGCGACCAGTTGGCGAAACGGCAGATCTGTGATTCCCGCCAAAGGCGCCAGCGCCACAGGCGGCGTCAAAGCCACATCGTCCAAGACCAATTGTTCGGTTATTGCCACAGAGATAATCATTCGCTTACAGGTTAGGCGTTGCCGTACATCTATGAAGATTTGCGGCCACCTTCAATGAAACTCGCCCCAATTATCCCGATTAATCGGCGTTTGCTTAATTTTTGTGCAAATAGCTTGCGTAACTGTCGAATTGCACCGGCGCGGTCTGGGGCCTAAACCTGTGGTAACTAAAGGACAGGTCAAAGATGACAGTAGCGGCAATCATCGTAGCGGCGGGGCGCGGCACACGTGCGGGTGGCGACATTCCAAAACAGTGGCAACGGATCGGTGACCGCCCTGTGGCCGCCTATGCCATGGACCGTTTTGCCAGTCACCCCGCGGTCACACAGCTGATCCTTGTGTTGCATCCCGATGACGTTGACACAGCCCTCTGGCCGCGCGACCCTGAGGCCACCGTGGTGACGGGTGGTGCCACCCGTGCTGCATCGGTTCGGGCGGGGCTGGCGGCAACAGAGCCCGGGATCGAGACCGTGCTGATCCACGACGCGGCCAGACCGCTGGTGACCGACGCCGTGATTGATCGCGTGCTGGACGCCCTTGCAACCCATGTCGGTGCTGCCCCTGCGATTGCGGTGACGGATACGCTCTGGCATGGCACAGACGGCACAGTCGCGGGTGTGCAGGACCGCGCGGGCCTCTACCGTGCGCAGACGCCCCAAGGTTTTCACCTTGCACCGTTGCGGGACGCACATGCCGCGAGCACCGGGCAGGAAACCGATGATGTGGCCGTTGCCCGCGCGGCAGGGCTGGACGTTGCGATCGTGGCAGGCGATGAAGCGAACATAAAGATCACCACGCCCGAGGATTTCGACCGGGCCGCAGAGCTGATGAGGCGCAACCCGATGACTTCCACCCCCGATATCCGCTGTGGCAACGGCTATGACGTGCACCGCTTTGGTTCTGGCGATCATGTCTGGCTTTGTGGCGTGCAAATCCCCCATACCCGCAGCCTTCAGGGCCATTCCGATGCGGATGTGGGCATGCATGCCGTCACAGACGCGATCTATGGCGCGCTGGGCAAAGGTGATATCGGCCAGCACTTCCCGCCCTCTGACCCGCAATGGAAAGGCGCCGCGAGCCGTATTTTTCTCGAACACGCCGTGGCGCTTGCCGCGTCGCTGGGGTTCCGCATTGGCAATGCCGACTGCACCCTGGTCTGCGAATTCCCCAAAATCGGCCCGCATCAAGACGCCATGAAGGCCGTCATGTCCGCCTATCTGGGGATCGAAAGTGACCGGATCAGCGTCAAGGCGACGACCTCAGAAAAGCTGGGCTTTACGGGACGCGAGGAAGGCATTGCCGCCATCGCCACCGTGACGTTGATCAAGCCATGACACATCTGATTGCCACCTTCTTTTATGTGGGCCACATCCGCCCTGCCCCCGGCACATGGGGGTCGCTTGCCGCCCTGCCCGCAGGTTGGGCGATTTACACGCTCTTCGGCCCTTGGGGCCTTATCGCGGGGATCGTGCTGTCCTATGTGCTTGGCGTCTGGGCCACGGGTGTCGAGACCAAAGGAAAGGACAACCACGACCCCTCCGAGATCGTGATCGACGAGGTTTGCGGCCAATGGATCGCCCTTCTGCCGCTGGCTTTCGGAGCGGCACGTACGGACGTTGATATTCTTCTGCTCTGGCCCGGTTGGGTTGCCGCATTCGCGCTGTTCCGGCTTTTCGATATCACCAAATGGGGCCCAATCGGCTGGGCCGACCGGATGCACGGCCCCACAGGTGTGATGCTGGATGATGTGATTGCCGGAATTTTTGCAGCGATCGGCGTGCTGATCCTCGCGTGGATTGCGCATCAGGGCTTTCTGGCGCAGGTCAATCCGGCATGACATCGGCCGCCGCTCTCTTGGTTGCCGCCAAGGCCAAAGGCGTGATGCTGGCCACCGCTGAAAGCTGCACAGGCGGGATGGTCAGTGCCGCAATCACCGATATAGCCGGCAGCTCGGCCGTATTTGACCGGGCTTTCATCACCTACACAAACGATGCAAAAACCCAGATGCTGGGGGTGCTGCCTGCAACGCTGGACGCTTACGGCGCAGTCTCGGAGGAAGTCGCGCGCGAGATGGCGGACGGCGCGCTGCGCAACTCTGACGCTGATATCGC
>NZ_DASYOK010000025.1:0-15480 GCF_036007805.1 Yoonia sp. | reverse complement strand
ACGGTCGCTGGCATCCAGCGCATCCAGAACTGCCTCTGTCTGCGTGTCATCAAGGTATTCGACAAGGTCGACAACATCGTCGCTTTCCAGATCACGCACCGCATCGGCCAGTTCTTCCGGATCAAGCTGGCCGATCACCTCCTCGCGCAGCTCTTCGTCAAGCTCTGACAGGACCTCACCCTCAAGGTTGCCCGGCCATGCGGTCAGCAGCGCGCGCCTGTCCTTGGTGTCGATCTGCTCGAGCAAATGCGCGATGTCGGCTGGGTGCAAAGGATCAAGCGTTTCGGTGAGGAACGCACCGTCGTTGCGTTCCACAGCCTCCATGACCTCACTGACCAGACGGTCGGTGATCCCAAATGCTTCTTCGTCGTCGATGGGGTCGGCTTCGGCCATGATGCATCCTTTGTTGAATAGTCAACATAATCGTTCGCAGCGGCGGCACAACGCGGTTTTCGCGATTTACCCCGATCTTCCGGCCTCATATGGTCGCGGTATGACAAAGCAATTACTTTTGGGCCAGACCTTGGGTTTTTCCGGCAATCCGCTGGCGGGCAACTGGCAGGATGCTGTCCAATTTGACAGCGCGGGTGGCGTGCTGATCGAAAGCGGGCGGATCACTGCGACAGGACATGGCGCCGCACTGCGTAGCGCCCACCCCGATGCGCAGGTGACTGACTATGGTGACGACGTAATCAGCGCGGGCTTTATCGATGCCCATATGCACTATCCCCAGACCGGCATTATCGCGAGTTGGGGCAAGCAGCTGATTGACTGGCTGAACACCTATACCTTCCCCGAGGAAAGCCGCTTTGGTGATCGGGCCTATGCCAATCAGGTGGCGGACGTGACGCTGGATCTGGCGATCGCCCATGGCACGACCACGCTGACGAGTTTCTGCACCATTCATCCCGAAAGTGTAGATGCGATTTTTGAGGCCGCGGTAGCGCGCAATATGGCGGTGATTGCAGGCAAGACCTGCATGGACCGCAACGCCCCCGATACCCTGCGCGACACGGCCCAGAGCGCCTATGACGACAGCAAGAGGCTTTTGGAAAAGTGGCACGGCAAGGGGCGCGCGCATTACGCGATCACGCCGCGTTTCTCGCCCACATCCACGCCCGCGCAACTATCCGCCTTGGGCGCACTTTGGGCAGAGCACCCCACCTGTCTGATGCAGACGCATCTCAGCGAACAACTGCCCGAGATTGCGTGGGTCCGTGAACTGTTCCCGCAGGCACGCGATTATCTGGATACCTATGAGGCTTACGGACTTTTGGGCGAAAACGGGCTTTACGGCCATGCCATCCACCTTGAACCCCGCGAGATCGACCGCCTGAAAGAGGTCGGTGCGGCGGTCGTGCATTGCCCCACATCAAACACCTTCATCGGTTCAGGTCTTTTTGATCTGATGGGGCTGGCGGAGGCATCGCTGTCCATCGGCCTTGCCACGGATACAGGTGGCGGATCATCATTTTCGATGCTGCGCACGATGGCTGCAGCCTATGAGATCGGGCAGTTGCGCGGCACGGCACTGCATCCTGCGCAGTTAATGTGGCTAGCCACAGAAGGATCAGCAGGCGCGCTGAAAATGAGAGGCGAGATCGGGCACCTTGGTGCGGGTGCTGCCGCCGATCTGACGATCCTCAACCTGCAATCAACCCCTGCCATTTCACAACGGGCGGACCGTGCCGCCGACATTTGGGATGCTCTTTTTCCGACCATCATGATGGGCGATGACCGCGCGGTGCGGGACGTGTGGATCGCAGGTGTCAGGCAGGCGCGCTAGCGGCTTGCGGCCTGTTTCTGCACCCAGATACTGCCGGATCGGCCCAGCCCGTATTGCGTAAAGCTGCGCCCTGCGATGTCTTCGGCATGCGCCTGGGCTGCGCGGGTCAAGGCCGGACTCACCTGCAACGGGCCAAGCCCCTGCCGCGCGCGGAACGCGTTCATTGCTGCGGCGAACCCTGATCCAAAGCCCGATTAAGACGAGGAGAGCTGAATAGTGGTCGATTGCGACAGCGAGGTGGTGTTGCAAGCAGCCATCAAAGCCAGAGCGCACCAAAGGACTGTAATCTTCATAACCATCCAGAGCGAGCATGGAAGCGGAGACCTGATTAGTCGCGTTTGAATATAGCCAAACCGGGGCGCCATTTACATCTCGGCGAGTTTTCGCGCGAGTGTGTTTTGCCGTGCGATGATCTTTGGCAGGTCAACTGACGTCAACTGGCCCTCTGACACGATCTGGCGTCCTTCGACAAACAGCGCATCAACCTTCATCGGTCCCGCCAACAGCAAAGCGGCCGGATCCCATGATCCTGCATTCTCGATCACCTTGGCATCCCAGATCGCAAGATCGGCCCGTTTCCCGACAGCAATCTGGCCGCAGTCATCGCGCCCCAACACCTGCGCGCCGCCACGGGTGGCAATCTCAAGCGCCTCACCTGCCGACATCGCATCGGCCCCGTTCTGAACCCGCTGCAAAAGCATGGCCTGACGGGCCTCTGCGACGAGGTTCCCGATGTCATTGCTGGCCGATCCATCCACTCCCAAGCCCACAGGCACGCCCGCGTCCCGCATCTGGCGCACCGGGGCAATGCCTGATCCAAGGCGACAGTTCGAGCACGGACAATGGGCGACACCCGTGCGGCTGCGCGCAAAAAGATCAATCTCGCGCCCGTCCAGTTTGACGCAATGCGCATGCCAGACATCGGCACCCGTCCAGCCAAGGTCTTCGGCATATTGCCCCGGACGGCAGCCGAATTTTTCCAGCGAATAGGCGATATCTTCATCGTTTTCGGCCAGATGGGTATGCATCATCACGCCCTTGTCGCGGGCCAGAATGGCCGCGTTGCGCATCAGATCCCGCGTCACGGAAAACGGGCTGCAAGGGGCCACGCCGACGCGCACCATCGCACCGGCGCTTGCATCATGGAACGCGTCAATCACCCGGATACTGTCCTCAAGGATGTGTTCCTCGTTCTCGACCAGTGCATCGGGGGGCAACCCACCGTCGCTTTCGCCAATGCTCATCGCGCCGCGCGTGGCGTGAAAGCGCAGCCCGATTTCCTCGGCGGCGGCGATTGTGTCATCCAGACGCGCACCGTTGGGGTAAAGGTACAGATGATCCGAAGTCAGCGTACAGCCTGACAGTGCAAGTTCGGCAAGGCCCACTTGGGCCGAAACGAACATCTCTTCAGGCCCAAAGCCCGCCCAGATCGGGTACAGCCGCTGGAGCCAGCCAAAGAGCAACGCATCCTGTGCGCCGGGGACAGCACGTGTCAGCGTTTGGTAAAGGTGATGGTGCGTATTAACCAGACCGGGGGTGATGATCTTGCCCTTGGCGTGGAAAACAGCCGCCCCGTCCGCCTTAAGGTTCTGGCCAATCGCGGCAACGACACCACCGCGCAAAAGAATGTCCGCACCCTGCAACGCATGCCGTTGGTCATCCATCGTGATGATGTGATCGGCATGTTTGATCAGGGTTTCAGTCATGCATGCTCTGCCCCAGAATAGCCAAAGCCTCGGCATGGATCGCGGGGTTTGCGGCGGCGACCACCCGTCCGCCCTCATGCGCGGGCGCGCCGGACCAGTCGGTGACGATCCCGCCTGCGGCCTGAATCACTGCAATCGGTGCCTGAATGTCATAGGCGTTCAAACCCGCCTCGATTACCAAATCAACCTGGCCCGCCGCCAAAAGCGCATAGGCATAGCAATCCATACCATAGCGGGTCAGTTGCGCCTGCCCAGCGACGGCGCGAAACGCGGCCCCTTCTTCAGGGGTGCCGACTTCGGGGAATGTGGTCAGCACAGTGGCCTGCGCCAGCGGACGCGGTGCGCGGCATTGCAGAGCGGACCTTCCTTGCGGGCCATGCATCTCGGCGATGCCAAAGCCGCCGGCAAAGCGTTCAGCGATATAGGGCTGGTCGATTAAACCAAAAAGCGGCCCGCTTTCGTCCCTGACCGAGATCAGCACACCCCATGTCGGTGTGCCGCTGATGTAGCCGCGTGTGCCGTCGATGGGGTCAAGCACCCAAGTGAGCCCCGACGTGCCCGTTTTGTAGCCGTGCTCTTCGCCAAGGATCGCGTCATCAGGGCGCGTTTCGGCCAAGACCGCCCGCATCGCCTCTTCCGCGCCGCGGTCGGCGATCGTGACCGGATCAAAGCCTGCTTCATCCTTGTTGTCCGCCGCCAAACCCGTTGCGCGGAAATGCGCCAAGGTGACCGGTCTTGCCGCGTCGGCAAGCGCATGGGCCACGCGAATCAGTTCCGTTTGGGTTGTTTTTGAGACTGCCATCAGGATGGACCCTTCATCTGCGCCGCTGTCCCTCTGGCGGTATCGCGACGCAGTATGGCAGGTCAAGTCGTGGACTAAGCGGCTTCACTCAGAACGCGCGCGAGGTCAAACAAGCGCCGGCGCTGGTTTTCGGGGATCGCGTAGTATGAGCGCAGCAACTCAAGCGCTTCTTTGTCGGTCAGGATGTCGGCAGGCATATCCGACGTATTTGGCACTGCGTCATGATCAACCTCGAGACCCTCGAAGAAGAAAGAAACATTGACGCCCAGTACCTTAGAAATATCCCAAAGGCGGGACGCGCTGACGCGGTTCATGCCTGTTTCATATTTTTGGATTTGCTGGAACTTGATGCCAACGGCCTCTGCAAGCTGTTGTTGTGTCGTGCCATTCATCCAGCGCCGATGGCGGATGCGTTTTCCGACATGGACGTCAACGGGGTGCTTCATGCTGTCTACCTCTTTTTCAAAGGATCATGGCAACAGTGTACCACACTCCTTGATTGCGCGCCGCAGTGTTAATGTTCACACTGCAATCAATTTCTAATCAACGGGAAAATAGCATTCCCCGAGAACACGCAACGGTTGCATGGCCTGCCCTGACCTTAAAGACAGGTTCTCGGGATCACTTTTAGACATTCAGCTAGATTTCTCGGCTATTTTACAAATGCGGGCGTGGCACCGATAAGTTACTTCAGACCCGTATTTGGAAGGAATCAAACCCTATGCGCGCATTTCAAGTGACCTCATTCGACGCGCCCCCTGCGTTGCGGGATGTGGATGTCCCTACACCCGGATCAGGCGAGGTTTTGCTTGATATTGCCGCCTGCGGTTTGAATTTCGCCGATCTGCTGATGGCAAAAGGCACCTATCAGGATACGCCCACCACCCCCTTCACGCTGGGTATGGAGGTTTGTGGCACCGTCATTGCGACAGGCGATGATGTGACATCACCCGGGATTGGAACACGGGTTGCGGTTTTTGGTGGTCAGGGGGGAATGGCCGAGAAGGGTCTTTTTCCAGCCGCGCTCTGCCGGCCAGTGCCGGACACCATGCCAGATGTCATCGCGGCAGGTTTTATGGTGGCCTATGGCACATCACATCTCGCACTTTCCCGCCGCGCCCGCCTGCAAGAAGGTGAGACACTGTTGGTGCTGGGCGCTGCGGGCGGTGTGGGGCTGACAGCCGTAGAGATCGGCAAGGCCATGGGGGCCACTGTGATCGCCGTGGCACGCGGTGCGGACAAACTGGCGGTTGCCAAGGCCGCCGGTGCCGATCACCTGATTGACAGTGATACCGACGATATCAAGGCGGCGGTCAAGGCGCTCGGTGGAGCAGATGTCGTTTACGATCCGGTCGGCGGTGCCGCGTTCAAGGCAGCACTCGGGGCCTGCAACCGGGAAGCACGCGTGATCATCATCGGTTTTGCCAGCGGTGAAGTTCCACAGATCCCCGCCAACATCATCCTTGTGAAGAATATCTCGGTCATCGGGTTTTACTGGGGCGGCTATCTTGCCTTCAACCCAGAGGCCCTGACCGACAGCCTGTCAGAACTGATGGACTGGCACGCCGCAGGCAAACTCAAACCGCACATCAGCCATACGCTGCCGCTTGATCAGGCTGCGGACGCGCTGGAGTTGATGCGCAGCCGCAAATCCACCGGTAAAGTCGTCGTTACGCCGTAAGCAATTGCGGCGCGAGGCGCGGTGCGTCATAGCATTGCTGGATGATCCGTGCCATCGCCTGACTGGGCTGATCTTCGGGCTTGAGAACGTAGAGATTGATGTTCTGCGGCTTCAGCGCCGGCAACAAACCGCCGTGCTCAACCGGCACGGTATGTGGCGGCAAACAGCCTTTCAGCGACACATGTACGGCAAGATCAGCGCTCACAGCGGCCTCGATGGCACTGTCGTGATCGGAATCGACGGCCATATTCCAATCGATTCCATCCGCATTCAGCGCCTGCAAAACACCACTGCGGAAAATACAGTTCTTGCAGAAGGCCACAGGCAAGGGGCGTCTGCGCCATGCTACACCATCCTCTGCGCCGATCCAGATCAGCGGCAGTTCGATCAGAACCTGACCATCAGGGCCACAGGTTTCCTCGGTCGTCAGGATCAGATCAACCTCGCCGCGTCCGTGCATGGGCAAGAGTTTGCGAGTGGGCGCAGAAATCAGGCGCACCTGCATACGGGGGAATTCAGCGGCAAAGCGTTTCAGGACGGCGGGAATCACAGGGTAGATGATGTCATGCGGCACCCCTAATTTGAGTTCGCCCTCAAATTCAGTTGCTGTGAGGCGGTTCAGAATCTCGTCGTTGGTGGCCAGCATCGACCGCGCATAACCCAAAAGCTGCTCACCTGCCGGGGTCAGCGCGATGGTCCGCGCAGTGCGGTCGAGCAGGGCAACATCCAGTGATTCTTCCAAGCGCTTGAGCTGCATCGACACAGCGGATTGCGTCAGGTTCAGCATCCCCGCAGCGCGGGTCACACCACCCGCGTCCGAGACCGCCACAAAAGAGCGGAGCGCCGTCAAATCGAGATTCCGGACCATATCACAATCCTTGATGGTTCACTTCAAAACTATTCATTTTCATTATGGATGCAACGCCCCCATATATCAATCAATAGAATATGAACGAGACAAAATATCACGAGAGAGAATGCTATGACACTTTCAATCCGCACTACCGCCCTACACCAAAACTGCCAGCCCAAACCACGCTCTGTCGTGGCGAGCCTGCGGGAGATGATCGCCCTTTCACGCCAGCGCCGCCAGTTGCGCGCACTTGACGACCATATGCTTGCAGACATCGGGATTTCACGCACAGAGGCCGTTGCAGAAGCGCAAAAACCGGTCTGGAATGCACCGCTGCACTGGCGCAAGTAGCAGGCACTCACTATCGGACTGCGACATTCTCGCCCAAATTGGTCAGAAATACGCAAAACAGCCCGCTCGAGCCTTGAAAATACAGGGGTACCTGCCAATATGCTGAGCAAGGATGCCGTCTTGCGGCGCCGCTGTTTAATTTGGAGGTCCAAATGGCTCAATACGATACAATTAGAACGGCCGGCGGAGTACGCACGGCCGCAATCGACGAGGGTCTTCGCGCCCACATGAATAAAGTCTACGGAACAATGTCCGTGGGCATGCTGATCACTTTCGCAGTTGCTTGGGCTGTAGGTACATCGCCTGCCCTGCTCAGTATCTTCCGCGACCCAATTACACTGTCGCCAAATATTCTTGGCTGGATCGTGATGTTCGCGCCGCTTGCAATGGTCTTTGGCTTTGGTGCCATGATCAACCGCTTCTCTGCGGCGGCAGCGCAAACGTTCTTCTACGCTTTTGCGGCCGTCATGGGCCTGTCGATGGCATGGATTTTCGTGGCCTTCACCGGCCTGTCGATCGCAAACGTCTTTTTGATCACGTCGATCGCCTTCGCGGGTCTGAGCCTCTATGGTTATACCACGAAGAAAGACATTTCGGGCTGGGGCGCATTCCTGATCATGGGTGTGATCGGTCTGGTCGTGGCGATGATCGTCAACATCTTCCTGCAGTCACCTGCGATCATGTTTGCGATTTCGATCCTTGGTGTGCTGATCTTCGCGGGCCTCACAGCCTATGACACACAGAAGATCAAGAATGACTACATCGCACATGCCGCACATGGCGATCAGGAGTGGCTGGCGAAGTCTGCGATCATGGGTGCGTTGAACCTGTATCTGGACTTTATCAACATGTTCATGTTCCTGCTGCAGCTGTTCGGCAACCGCGAATAAGCATTGCGCAGCAAGTTGGTTTGAGGGCTGATGGCAACATCAGCCCTTTTTCTTTGCCCGAAAGCCACCCATGATTTCCTTGCCTGTTACCTCGTCTACTGCCCTCTTTGCGGGGATCATGATCCTGTTGCTGACGATTAAGGTGATCCAATTGCGCAGGCGCGGTGGCGTGGTCCTGGGGGACAATGATGACCGTACCTTGGCCAAGGCTATCCGGGGCCATGCGAATGCGGTTGAGCAACTGCCTATTGCCCTTATTCTGATGGGATTGGCCGAGGCGCAGGGGGCATCACAGGCCCTGTTGATCGCAGCGGCCTGCATGCTGGTTCTTGGGCGGGCCATGCATGGCATCTACTTTGCGATCCACGGCACCCACTGGCGGTTCCGGTTTTTCGGCATGTGGCTCACGCTGGCGGCACAGATCGGGTTGATCCTGATCCTTGCCCTGACGCTTCTGGGGTTTTGACAAACAAAAAGGCCGCGCAAGATGCGCGGCCAGATCATTCGCAGGTCAGGCGATCAATTACTTGATCTTGCCTTCCTTGTACTCGACGTGCTTGCGCACAACGGGATCGTACTTTTTGATGACCATTTTCTCGGTCATGGTACGTGCGTTCTTTTTCGTGACGTAAAAGTGCCCGGTCCCCGCAGTGGAGTTCAGGCGGATTTTGATTGTGGTAGGCTTCGCCATATCTCATATCCTCTGATTGCGGGCCGACGCGCGGCACATCGCGTGTATCTCATAGAAGGTGCCTTTTACCCGCGCCTTGGGCCGAGTCAACAGCAAACAGGTGTTCTGATGGTTTGTTTATGCGCGGATGGCCTATAAGCCGGATTCTGTCCCCCGCGGTTGCCCACGGATGGATGACCATTCATCTGGAGCGCCTGTTACCAGACACCCTCTAGCTGCCAACCCGGACCGTCTGGGGCTCAAGCATCCCCGCCTTTCGGCGCGAGGTCCCTATTTGGCATTGCTCCCGGTGGGGCTTGCCGTGCCGCTTGCGTTGCCGCTCGCGCGGTGGGCTCTTACCCCACCGTTTCACCTTTTCCTGACCGGAGTCAGGTAGTCTGTTCTCTGTGGCGCTTTCCCTGGGGTTACCCCCGCCGGGCGTTACCCGGCACCGTGCTTTTTGGAGTCCGGACTTTCCTCGATCCCGGATCAACTCCGGGACCGCAGCCATCCAGCCATCCGCGCAAAATGGCAGTTAGGCGACAGCCGCGTTCACGTCAACGGGAAAGCGGTTTGCGAGATCGGTGGTCATGGCAAGGTCAACGGTATCCAGAGGGCCTATGTGGCGCGGACGAAAGCGCATACGGAAGCTTTTGAGGAGCAGCGCATGATCCGTGGTCGCTGTATAACCGAATGCGGCCATCAAAGCCGCAAATCGCGCGTCATCGGCCCCTTGCGGGCACTCTTCCGAAGAATGCGCGCCAGCGCTTGATGAGGGCCAGACGGATAGCCCTTCAATTGCCAGCCTGCGCCAGTCAAAACGCACGCCCGGATCAATCTTGCGCCCGGGCGCCATATCCGAATGGCCGATCACCCGTTCCGGCCGGATATCCCAGCGCGCCTTGATCCCGCGCAAGAGCTCCGTCAGCGCATCCATCTGTGCTGCCGCAAAGGGGGCAAACCCCGTAGTGGCAAGTTCAATCCCGATGGAACGGCTGTTGACGTCTGTCACGCGTCCCCAAGCGCCAGCACCAGCGTGCCACGCGCGCAGCGCCTCGGGCACAAGTGAGATCACCTCACCGTCTTCGGCAATCAGGTAATGCGCGGAGACTTCGGTTTCGGGATTGCACAAAGTATCGGCCGCTGCCTGCGCCGACGTCATCGCCGTATAGTGGATGACCACGATATCAGGTGTCGCCCCGTCACGCCGCGGCCCGCAATTGGGCGAGGCCTGCGTCGTCAGCTTCAGTTCCGCACCGCCGCAATAAAGGGCGCCGGATCCCAGCCACAGGCAAAGCCGTCACCATCAGGGTCAATACCGCGTCTGTCCCGCTCGGGCCCGCCACGCGCCAGAAAATCGCGCTGCGCATCATCAGGGGTCGCATAGGTCGCACAGTTCCGGCGGAAGCGTCCTTCACCCGAAAGCAGTGACCGGCTGTACCACTCTTGTCCCTTCACGTTGGGCGCATTCAACGCGTATTCAACGATATTCGGGCCTGTGTTCGCCGGGCGCTCCGGTACTGCGGTCGGCGCAATCTGTTCACGTGCCGCAGCCTGCGCCGCGCGCCGTTGCGCATCACTTTCAATCGTTTCGCGGCCTGCGACCGCATCAAAGCTTTGTTCGTCCGACAGGCCCGCATTGCCCGTGATCAAGGCAGGGGCGGGATTGCTTGGCGATGCCTGCACGCCTTGTGTGCGCAATGGATCAGCGCCAAGCCTCGGGGTCTGCAAAGGTGCGACCGGCGCGGGGCTTGCAGCCGCAGGTGCCGGTGTTGCGGCAGTACCGATACCAGCCTGCGCAAGCGCGCTGGACGGTATCGCTTGGGTCTGATTGACCGGTTGCTGCGATGGGATGGTGTTTACCTGTGCAGGGGGCACAATCGTCCCACGCGGTGCGCTGAGCTGCGCCTCGCGCCGCGCGCGTTCCAGCTCGAACTCGGTAAAATCGCCAAAACCCACGCCACGTTCGGTCGGAACAACCCGCGGCGAACACGCCGCAAGCCCGATCAAAGTCAGTGCAACCAAAATGCCGGTTCTCATCATGTTCTACCTGTCAGACTGCGCTTTGTTTTGCAAAAGCTTACCACCACTTGGCAGGCTTGGCTACAAAACCTGCAGATTGCTCAAGGCTATAAGCCACATTCAGCAAATCACCCTCTTCCCAAGGCCGTCCGATCAATTGCAGGCCCATCGGCAAACCTTGCGCGTTCTGTCCGGTAGGCACCGCAATGCCCGGCAGACCTGCAAGGTTCACCGTCACGGTAAAGACGTCGTTGAGGTACATCTGGATCGGGTCGGCTTTGGTCATCTCACCCAACCCGAAGGCTGCCGACGGCGTGGCCGGTGTCAGGATCGCATCAACACCGTCCGCAAAAACACGGTCAAAGTCCTGCTTGATCAGTGCACGCACACGGCGCGCACGGTTATAGTAGGCATCATAAAAACCCGCCGACAGCACATAGGTGCCAACCATGACACGGCGCTGCACTTCGGGGCCAAAGCCCTCGGCGCGGGTCTTTTCATACATCTCTGTGATGCCGTCGCCCTGCGCAAGCTTGGCACGGTGGCCAAAGCGCACACCGTCATAGCGGGCAAGGTTTGAAGAGGCCTCGGCAGGCGCAATCACGTAGTAAGCGGGCAGCGCGTATTTCGTATGCGGCAGCGTGATATCGACGATCTTCGCGCCTGCGTCTTTCAGCATCGCGGTGCCATCTTCCCACAGTTTTTCGATCTCGGCGGGCATACCCTCCATGCGGTATTCCTTGGGGATACCAATTGTCTTGCCGCGAATGTCGCCTGTGAGGGCAGCTTCAAAATCCGGCACGGGAATATCGGCACTGGTGCTGTCCAATGGATCATGGCCCGCCATGGCGGTCAGCATGATGGCCGCATCGCGCACGTCTTTGGTCATCGGCCCCGCTTGATCGAGTGAGGAGGCGAACGCCACAATCCCCCAGCGCGACACACGGCCATAGGTGGGTTTCAATCCTGTGATGCCGGTAAAGGCCGCAGGCTGGCGGATGGAGCCGCCGGTATCGGTCCCGGTGGCAGCGAGGCAGAGATCAGCAGCAACAGCGCTGGCCGACCCACCCGATGAGCCACCGGGCGTCAGGGCTGTATCGTCGCCTGCGCGCTTCCACGGGTTGACCGCATTGCCGTAAACCGAGGTCTCATTCGAAGACCCCATCGCGAATTCGTCCATGTTGAGCTTGCCCAACATGACAGCGCCCGCGTCAAACAGCTGGCTTGTGATCGTGCTCTCATACTCGGGCTTGAAACCTTCAAGAATCCGCGAAGCAGCCTGCGAGGGCACACCTTTGGTACAAAACAGATCTTTGATCCCCAGCGGGATGCCGCACATATCGGGCGCGTCACCTGCCTTGATACGGGTATCGGCGGCGGCGGCCTGTGCTGTCGCGATCTCGGGTGTGTGGTGCACGAAAGCGCCCAGCGCGTCTGCACCTTCAATGGCGGTCAGACAGGCGGATGTGATCTCGGCGCTGGTGGTATCGCCTTTGCGCAGCGCGTCACGGGCCTGCGCGATGGTCAGTTTGGTCAGATCGGACATTATTCAACCACCTTTGGCACAGCAAAAAAGCCTTCACGCGCGTCGGGGGCGTTCTTCAACACCGCCGCTTGCTGGTTGCCGTCGGTGACGACATCCGCGCGGCGCTTCAGGCGCTGGGGGGTCACGGATGTCATCGGCTCGACACCTTCCACATCCACTTCGTTGAGTTGCTCAATAAACCCCAAAATCGCGCTGAATTCGGATGCCAGCGCTGGCAGGGCGTCGTCTTCCACCTTGATGCGGGCAAGCTTGGCCACGCGGCGGGCGGTTTCGGTGTCAATCGACATGGGGAAACTCTCCGGTAAATCTATCCGCTGCGTTTACCGCCCCGTGCGGCCAGTCGCAAGCATATGGCGCGTGTAAACATGGATCATGAAGCCCAGCATGATCCCGTTCAGGATATGCCAGATGAAATGGGTGCCAATCGGGATCGCATCGCACAGGATTTCATCAAGCGAGCGGATGGTGATCGACAGGCACAAAAGTGCAGCACCCTGCAAAAACCCGCGGGCGATTCCCGGTTTGTGCCGCAGGATCAGGGCATAGATGGCCAAGAGGATCGGCACGGTCCAGTAGAAGTTGGAAATGCGGATGAACGGAAACTGGTTCAGGACCGGCACCAGCACAGCGGCATAGGGAATAAACAGCGCGGTCGCGAAGACCGCATACCAATGGCCCATCGGCACCATGTCGCGGTTCACCACGAAGAGATAGATCAGGATGAAAACGCCAATCGGCAGCACATCCAACAGCATGGCCCAGATCGTGGCATGGGTGTGGAACAGGAAACTGCCCACGCCAATGGCAAAGAGAATGCCGCATAGCACCCGCGCCATCGGCACGCCCGCACTGCGGCGCCACAGGATCAGGGCCGCAATAATGAATGCCAGATTCGTCACCGCATTGATCGGCTCGGACCAGTAGGTGAAATCCGTGCGCTCGCAATAGCCGTCGATCTGTTCAAACCAATTCACCTTGGCCCCTCCGTTCTTTGCCCCTATCCTGACGCCAAAGCGAGGGAGAGCAATATGAAAATCACTTGGCTGGGACACGCAAGTTTCCGCATTGAAATCGAAGGCGCGGTTCTGCTGATTGACCCGTGGCTTGAGGGAAACCCCTCATTTCCCAATGAACACCGCGCCGCAGCCCTTGCAGGTGCCACCCATATCTTGTTGACCCACGGTCATTTCGATCACACCTCCGAGGTGGACGCGATTGCCAAGGAAACCGGTGCTTTCGTCGTCGGCATCCCAGAACTTTGCGCGATCTTTGACGCCCATGAGACGGTGGAATTCAACAAAGGCGGCACCGTTGATCTGGGTGGCGCGCTGGTGTCGATGGTGCAGGCCACGCATTCGTCCTCTGTCGGGTCCGCCTATGCCGGCACCGAGGCGGGCTATATGATCAAGGGCGAAGGCCATACGATCTATGTCTCGGGTGACACCGATATCATGGCCGATATGGACTGGATGGGCGATTTCTATAACCCCGATATCGGCATCCTGTGCTGTGGGGGCCACTACACGATGGGGATGGAAGGTGCAGCCTATGCGGCCAAACGCTATTTTAACTTCAAAACCGTGATCCCTGCCCATTACGCGACATTCCCTTTGCTGGCGCAAAGTGCGCAGCCGCTGGTTGATGCTTTGCCGGACGTGGATGTCCGCACACCGGCCGTGATGGAAACAGTAGAAATCTAGCGCTTTGCGGCAAAGAAATCCTTGAGCAATGCTTCCGCAGGCTGCGCGCCGATGCCATCATAGACTTCGGGGGCATGGTGGCATTGGGCATGCTGGAAGATACGCGGCCCTTGGGCGACGCCACCGGACTTTGGGTCAGCCGCCCCGTAGTACAAACGTGCGATCCGGGCGTTGCTGATCGCAGCCGCGCACATTGGGCACGGCTCCAGCGTGACATAGAGATCATAGCCCGTCAGCCGTTCCTGCCCCAAGGCGGCACAGGCCGCACGGATCGCCAGTATCTCGGCGTGGGCTGTCGGATCGTGTAATTCCCGTGTCCGGTTGCCTGCTTGTGCGATGACTCCTGCAGGCCCTGCGATCACAGCGCCCACGGGCACCTCACCGCGGCCACCTGCGGCGCGAGCCTCTTGCAAGGCTACATCCATATAAGAGCGAAAATCCATGTCTTGTGATGCACTGGCGCGGCTATCTCTGGCAAGGGGCGATCAAAGCGGATATGGGAGCCATATGAGCACAGATACCCCTCCCCCCGGCGACCGGATCGCCAAAGTCCTGTCGCGCGCAGGTGTTGCCAGCCGCCGCGAAGCCGAGCGCATGATCGAAGACGGCCGCGTCAGCGTAAATGGCAAAACCATTACCAGCCCTGCGCTGAATATCACCGCATCCGACCGGATCGTCGTGGATGGCAAGCAGGTGGGCGCACCCGAGCCTGCACGCCTCTGGCTCTATCACAAACCGGCAGGCCTTGTGACAACCGAACGTGATGAAAAAGACCGCCCGACGGTCTTTGCATCGCTGCCCGACACCATGCCGCGTGTCATGTCAGTAGGGCGGCTTGACCTGAACTCCGAAGGTCTGTTGCTGCTAACCAACGACGGCGAGATCAAGCGCAAGCTTGAACTGCCCGCGACCGGCTGGCTGCGGCGCTACCGCGTGCGGATCAACGGATCCGTTTCTGAGGCGAAACTGGATGAATTGCGCGCAGGCATCACCGTGGACGGCGTGAATTACCAGCCCATGGTCGTGACCTTTGACCGCCAGCAAGGGGCAAACGCATGGTTGACCGTCAGCCTGCGTGAGGGCAAGAACCGCGAAATCCGCCGCGCGATGGGCGAGATCGGCGTGACCGTGAACCGCCTGATCCGCGTAAGTTACGGGCCGTTCCAGCTAGGCGTACTCAAGCAAGGCGGCGTCGAAGAGGTCAAACAGCGCGTTCTGCGCGACCAGCTTGGCCTGTCAGAGGAACCGACACAGAAAAAACCTGTCCGCAGAACCGTCAATCGCCCCACAAGGGGGAAAAAGCGGTCGAGTTGAACCTTGTCGGGATGAACGGCCTTATGCATGCTGCGACCGGAGACTATTTTTGGAAGGGTTGCTTTGGCCGATTTGTTTGCGCGCAAGATTTCGTTCGCATTGATAACCGCGTGTGATTTGCGGGGGGCATTGCGATTGGCATCCTGCAACCAGTCCGTC
>NZ_DASYOK010000024.1:0-3068 GCF_036007805.1 Yoonia sp. | reverse complement strand
GAAAAGCCAGACGGCACGTTCCATTATGACTTGTCGCGTAATGTCGATGACGGGGTTCAGCAAGTGCGCGAGGCGCGTGCTGCGGTGCGAGTGAGCGATGCCCAAGTGCGCAGTCCGGCATTGGAAGGCAACCCCGTCGATATAAACTTGGAGTTTGCATCGCCGGAAGTCAATACGGACCCTGCCTTCACCGAGGATGCAAGCCGGGCTGTGACGCGCCGCCTTGTGGCCGAGGTGGCGAAGGTTCTGCCGGGCACGAAGGTGGGCGTGCGCCTTGTGCGCCAACTTCACAGCCTCAAAGACGGCAGCGCGATCATGGGGCGGGCAAATCCCGATGGTTCGATTGAGGTATCAGCCAGCGCCGGGCGCGACGAGGCCGGGGCCGTGGGTATCCTTAACCATGAGATTATCCACGTTCTGCGCAATGCGGACCTGTGGCGTTCTCCGGAAGGGCTTTTCACTGGCCGGGAGTGGTCGCGTCTTGTCGCCGCCGCAGAGGCAAACCCTGATCTGGTTGCAGCGGTCAATGCCAACTACAAGGGCAAGGGCCTGACGCGCGATCAGATGCAGGAGGAATACGTCGCGGAAATGTATCGCGGCTGGAAGGCGCAAACCGGCGACTATGGCGCGGTCGAGCGGATCTTGCTCAAGATCGAAGAGTTCTTCCGGGCGCTTGCGTCTGCCTTCCGTGGCGAGGGGTTCGATAGCGCGGGCCGGATCATGCAGCGTATTGCTGATGGTGGCATTGGCGGGCGCGGGCCGAGCGGGCCGGGGCGCGGTGTGCGTTCGGGCGCGATGGGGGCAGTTCCGGCTGAAATGCGCGCATTCCACGGATCACCGCACCTGTTCGACAAGTTCAGCCTTTCGGCTATCGGCACCGGCGAGGGCGCGCAGGCGTTCGGCTGGGGGCTGTATTTTGCGGGGCGGCGCGAGGTTGCGGAATACTACCGCGACTCGCTTGCAAACCGTGGCGCAAGCGATGTGATCGTTGATACTGCTGAATATTATTGGGGAGGCGATGCAGCGCAGGCGATTGCGTCATTGGAGCGAGTTATCGCGGCGGGCAGCCTTGACGCGCGACAGGTCGGATATGCGAAAGAGGCGATAGAGCTAATTCGTGAAGGTTGGACGCCTGACACAAAGGGCCGTCTGTTCGAGGTGGAAATCCCTGACGACAAAGACCTTTTGGATTGGGATGCTAAACTGACAGACCAGTCAGAAAGTGTTCGCGTCAAAATAGCTGCAATAAGCGATATTCTTGACGACAAACAAAGTCGGATGGAGGCCCGCAGCAAAATTTATACCCGTCCGGTAAGTCAAATTGTGGCCGACTGGACTGGAGCCGATCTTTACGACGCTGTGAAAGACTATTTCACAATGGAGGATGCTGCGTGGGATAGGCTGGGCAAAACGCCAAATGATGTAATGAATGTTGATCAGGCGGCATCTGAGTTTTTGCGCGCCGCAGGTATCCCCGGCCACCGCTACCTCGATGGCGGATCGCGGGCGGATGGAGACGGATCACGCAACTATGTGATCTACGATGAGGCGGCGATTGATGTTGTCGGCATGGAAATGCGCGCGGGCGGCAACCCTGACCCCATCGCCTATCCGAGCGTTGTCAATTCCCTGTCTAAGCTCTGGTCGCGCAAGCCTGCCACCAGTGAGGCGGCGCTGAACGCAAAAGAGGGCAGCTTTGTCAGCAACCTGATCACAAACGCGATGGCCAGCAATGACAAATACAACAGCCTTGGTCTTGTGCCGGGCGAGGTTCTGTTCCGCGATCTTGGCAAGAACCTTCCCTCTGCGGGCAAGTGGGTGAAGACCATGCGTCAGATGACTTCGGAGCGGCAGGAAATGCACGCCGAGGCCGATGTTCTGGCGCGAGAATGGCAGGGCGCATACGTCAAGGACAAGGTGAACGGGCGCAAGCTGCATGATTTGATGCACGAGTCCACGATTGAAGAGGTTGACCCGTCCGAGCGGTTCCGCGCGCCGCGCCGTCCGCAGGACATGACCGACGCCGAATACATGAATTTCGTTGAAGAAAGAAGGAACAAGCACGCGGAGTTGCGGCAGAAGTTTAACGCGCTGCCGGAAAACATGCAGGCTATCTATCGCAAGGCACGAGACGCCTATAAAGAGTTCGATTCCAAGCTGATAGATGCGATGGTTGATGCAGTGGTTAAAGCAATGGACCTGCAAGCGGATCGTCTGAAAGCCCGTTATGAGGGTGAGCTTCAACAGTTCCGGGATGATGGTTTGGAGGGTGATGCTCTCAAGGAGGCGCAGAAGAAGGCGCGCAGCCGGTTTAACCAAGACGTGAAGATGCTGGAGTTCAGCCGTAATGCACGGATCAGGAAGATGCGCCTGACCTATGAGGCAAACCGGATTGAGGGGCCGTATTTCCCGCTGATGCGCTTTGGGCAGTTCTTCGTGGCCGCGCGGGACGACAAGGGCAAGCTGGTGCATTTCGAGCGGGCAACCACCGCAGGCGCGATGAACCGGATCGAGGCGGAAATGAAGGACGCTGGGTTTGTGGTCGAAAAGGGCGTGATGAAGCCCGACGACAACATGAGCCGGTTTGTCGATCCGAATTTCGTGGCCGACATTACGGAATCGCTGGGCGAGGCTGGGGCGGATAGCCAGATCCTTGACGCGATCTATCAGCGGTATCTGGAAACCCTGCCGTCCTTCTCCATCCGCAAGGCGAACATTCACCGCCAAGGCGTGCCCGGCTTCGACAAGGACGCGATCAAGGCGTTCGGCAGTCGCATGTTCCACGGCGCGCACCAGTTGACCCGCCTGCGGCACAGCATGGACCTGACCAAGCATATCGAGAACGCGCGCCGCGAGGCCAAGCGTGATCGTGATCCGGTTCGGGCCGGGGCGCTGGTCAATGAGATGCAGAAGCGGCATGACTGGTCGATGAACCCGCAAGGGGCGCAGTGGAGCGCATGGGCCACGTCCACGGCCTTTGTCTGGTATCTGGGTCTTACACCCGGCGCGGCAATCGTGAACCTGACGCAGACAACCGTTGTAGGTATTCCGCTACTTGCGGCAGGCAT
>NZ_DASYOK010000023.1:0-13835 GCF_036007805.1 Yoonia sp. | reverse complement strand
GCCATCATGTAGGGGATCACGCGTCCTTCAAAGAGGCTTGATGCGCGGCGCAGGTAATCGGGCGCGACGACATAGGTCGAGGCCGCGTGTTCATAAACCGCAGGGGCCTGTTGGCGCGCGACGACACCGCCGGGCAGGGGTTTGCTGACGTGCAGCGCGCCGGTTTCGTCCGGCTCGACCAGATTGAAATAAGGGTTCTTGCGCGCCTCGCAGCAGGACATGACCATGTCGGGGGCTTCGGCGAAGAACAGATCAAGCGCCTCGCGGATCGCTGTGTCGGGCCGCAGTGGTGAGGTGCAGTCAAGATCAAGGAACGCGGATGCGGGACCGGTTTGTTTCTCGACCTCTCCCAAAGCGTGTTTCCACACATCCCATTTGCCTGCCGTATCCGTTGCCAGATGCGCGGGGCGCAGACCGATGTCGAGACAGCCGCGTTTGAGGCTGTGTTCATACATCTCCACGCTATCCGTCGAGACGACAACATGATCCACGCGGTCGCTTTCCAGCAGTTGATCCAACGACCAGTCCAGCAAGGGCTTGCCATGCAACATCCGGAAATTCTTGTTTGGAACGCCCTTGCTGCCGGCGCGCGCGCCAATATGTCCGATGATCATGGCTTACTCTCCTGCGTCGCGCGTGCCCGCAAAGCGCGCCGCCCAGTCTTCGCGCTCCTCGTCCGTGATCTTGCGGAAAAGGTTTTCGGGGACAGTGAAGGCGTGGCCCGCAGGCAGCGCGTTCAAGGCGGCGGCAACGTCTGTGGGCCAGCTGTCATCATCCGTTTGCATCGCGTCGATCATGGTCTTGGATGCGTCGGGGATGAAGGCCGCCGAAAGCACCGCGTAAATCCGGATCAGGTTCAGCGCGAGGCGGACCTGCATGGCTGCTGTTTCGGGGTCGGTTTTGAAGGTTGTCCAAGGCGCGTTGGCTTGCAGATATTCGTTGCCCAGCACCCAGATCGCGCGCAGTTCGGCGGCGGATTTGCGGACTTCCATCGCGTCCATGTGCCGTTCATAGGCATGCAGGCGTGTGGTGAGGTCTGCGATAAGTTGCTCTTCGGCGGGGCCATAGGTGCCGCCTTCGGGAATGGCTTCACTGAACTTTGACCGGCAAAACTTAGTAATACGACTCACAAAGTTGCCCAAGACGTCTGCAAGGTCCTTGTTCACGTCCGTCTGGAAGTTTTCCCAGGTAAATTCGGCGTCAGACGATTCAGGCGCATGCGACAAAAGCCACCAACGCCAATAGTCTGACGGCAAAAGCTCAAGCGCCTGGTCCATGAACACACCGCGCCCGCGCGAGGTGCTAAACTGGCCGCCATCATAGTTGAGATAGTTGAACGACTTGATGTAATCGACCAGTTTCCATGGTTCCTGGCTGCCCAGAATGGTTGCCGGAAAAGACAACGTATGGAACGGCACGTTATCCTTACCCATGAACTGGGTGTAGGTCACGTCATCGGCACCCTTGTCGGTGCGCCACCAGCGCGCCCAGTCGCTGCCTTTGCCCGCGTCTTCCCATTCCTGCGCGCAGGCGATGTATTCGATGGGCGCATCGAACCACACATAGAACACCTTGCCTTCCATACCGGGCCAGACGTCGTCGCCCTTCATCACAGGGATGCCCCAATCAAGGTCACGGGTGATGCCGCGGTCCTGCAGCCCGTCACCATCATTGAGCCACTTTTTGGCAATCGAAGTCGTCAGGATCGGCCAGTCTTTCTTGCTGTCGATCCATGCGGCCAGATCGTCCTTGAGTTCGGATTGGCGCAGGTAGAGATGCTTTGTTTCACGCACCTCCAACTCGGTCGAACCCGAAATGGTTGAACGTGCGTCGATCAGATCAGTGGGGTCCAATTGCTTGGTGCAGTTATCACACTGATCGCCCCGCGCGCTTTCAAAACCGCAATTGGGGCAGGTGCCTTCGATATAACGATCCGGCAGGAAGCGCCCGTCAGCGACGGAATAGACCTGCTCTTCTGTCACTTCCTTGATCAGCCCCACCTCGGCCAGACGGGTGGCAAAGGCCTGCGTCAGCTTGTGGTTCTGCGGGCTGGAGGAGCGGCCGAAGTGGTCAAAGGACAAACGGAACCCTTCGGCGATCTTTGCCTGCACGTCATGCATTTCGGCGCAATACTCTGCCACCGGCTTGCCCGCTTTTGCCGCCGCCAGTTCGGCAGGCGTGCCGTGTTCATCGGTGGCGCAGAGAAACAGCACCTCATGCCCGCGCTGACGCAGGTAGCGGGCATAAAGGTCGGCGGGCAACTGGCTGCCCACTAGGTTTCCAAGGTGTTTGATCCCGTTGATGTAGGGAATGGCAGATGTGATCAGATGGCGGGCCATGCGATGTGTCCTTCAGCGTTTGCGCCTATGTAGCGGCCCACGCGCCCGAGTGCCAGACGTTCCGCGCCTAGCGGTCGCGGTGACGCCCCAAAAGCCGCCCGATGCTGAACGTGGTGCGCGGCGCGTAGATATAGGGTGTGCGTTGCTTTGGTATGCGGCGCACGCGCATCCGTGCCAGACCGAAGATGATCAACAGGATGTGCCCGGCGGAGATAAAGTAAAAAAGCGCACCCGGGCCATAAAGCCCGATCAGGACCGATGTGGTATAGGGGGCAGCAATGGCGCCCACGGCATAAAAGAACATCAGGGCTGCCGAAAGCTCGACCCGCTGATCCGACGTGGCAAAGTCATGGGCATGGGCGGTAGCCACCGAATAGATCGGAAAGGTCGTCAGGCCGAAGAGGAAGGCCGCGGTCATGATAATAGTGGTGCCCTGGCCTGATGTGGTGACGGTGAAAGCGCAGGCGATCACGGCGGCGACTGACAGCCAGATCATCACCCAGCGGCGGTCAAACTTATCCGCCAGCCACCCCACAGGATATTGCGCAATTGCCCCACCTGCGACGAAAGCCGCCAGAAATGACCCGATCTGGTTGGGGTTGAGCCCCACTTCCTGCCCGTACAAAGGCCCCACCATGCGGAAGGATGCACTGGACAGGGCCGCCACCAGAACAGCCGCCACGCCTAAAGGCGAACAGGCCCATGCAAGCGACGGGCGCAGGCGCGTGGCTCTGGGCGTTTCAGGCTGTTCGAGACGGGTCAGCGCCAAGGGCAGCAAGGATGCACAGCACAGAATTGTCAGGATGTTGTAGGCGATATAGGTTTCGACATCGGCCAGCGCCCCGATCATGAACTGCGCCACAAACGACGCCCCCGTATCGGCCACACGGTAGCTCGCAATCGCGCGGCCGCGGGTTTCGTTGTTGACCTTGGCCTGCAACCACGCCTCGATGATCGTATAGCAGCCAGCGACGCAAATGCCCGATCCGACGCGGAAAAGTGCCCAGAAATAAGGGTCTGCCACGATCACATGGGCGGCCAGCCCGATCGCGCCCATCGCGGTGAAGGTGGCAAAGGCGCGGCTGTGCCCCACGCTGCCCATCAGGCGCGGTGCCCACCAGCAGCCGATGAAAAACCCCACAAAATGTGCGGACCCGAGAAAGCCCACCTCGGCCTGCGAAAAGCCAAGTTCGATCCCCGTCAGTGCATCCAGCGGACCCACGCCGCCCGAAGACAGCTGCAAAAGCACCACTGAGAAAAATAACGCTGCAAAGGAGATAAACATCCGCATGGTCGAGCTATGACGGCACCGCCGCTACCGGGCTTGGCCATAATCGACAGTGCATGTCGCCTTTCTACCCTTGCTCTTGCCAGTCTGCGCTTTAGGGTCCGGCACGAAACTAGAACAAGGCGAACCAATGAAACAACTCCCCCTTGGCCGCAGCGATATTATGGTCAGCGAATGGTGTTTGGGCACCATGACCTATGGCAACCAGACACCGGAAGATGACGCGCACAAGCAGATCGACTTGGCGCTGGATGCCGGTATCAACTTTCTGGATACCGCTGAGATGTATCCGGTCAATCCGATCCGCGCCGAAACCGTCGGCCTGTCAGAACAGATCATCGGGAACTGGATCGCCAAGACAGGCCGCCGCGACGAGATTGTGGTGGCGACCAAAGTGTCGGGCAACAACCCCGGGTGGGTGCGCGAAGGGCGCGGGTATGACGGGGCGGTGATCCGCGAGGCGGTGGATACATCGCTCAAGCGGCTGCAGACTGATGTGATTGATCTTTACCAGATGCACTGGCCTGTGCGCGGGTCCTACATGTTCCGCCAGAACTGGACCTATGATCCGTCCGGCCAGAACCGCCAGCAGACCATGGACCACATGATGGATGTGCTTGAAGCGCTGGGCGAGATGGTGAAAGCGGGCAAGATCCGCAGTATCGGCATGTCGAACGAAAGCGCCTGGGGCATGACCAAGTGGATCGATCAGGCCGAGGCTGCAGGGCTGCCGCGTATGGCGTCGGTCCAGAACGAATATTCGCTGCTGTGCCGTCTCTATGACACGGACATGGCCGAGATGGCCGTGAATGAGGATGTGACGTTGTTGTCGTTTTCGCCGCTCGCTTGCGGTGTGCTGACCGGCAAATACCAGAATGGCGCTGTGCCAGATGGCAGCCGTTTGTCGCTCAACGGTGATCTGGGTGGCCGCGTGACCGAACGGTTATGGCCTGCGGCACAGGCCTATCTTGATCTGGCGGCGAAACACGGTCTCGATCCGGTGCATATGGCGATGGCGTGGCAGCGCACGCGGCCTTTTGCGGTGTCTGCGATTTTCGGGGCGACGACCTCGGCGCAGTTGCAGCAAATCCTGAGTGGCAAGGATGTGGTTCTCTCGGATGATATTATCGCCGAGATTGATGCGGCGCATAAAGAGCACCCGATGCCCTATTAGGTAAGGTGGATTTCAATCCAACTTACGCAGACATCCGTTGCGGAAATTGATCGACAGGGTGGACCCCCTGTCGATGGGAATTCTGCCTTGTGCGGTGCTCTGATATGGGCAAATGTCACGCAAACACCCAAAGGAGACCAGATATGCCGCTGCAAATGAACAAAGAGGTGTTTATCACCTGCGCTGTGACTGGCTCTGGCGCGACGCAGGACCGGAGCCCGCATGTCCCGCGCTCACCGCAGCAAATAGCAGAAAGTGCGATTGACGCGGCCAAGGCGGGCGCTGCGGTGGTACATTGCCATGTACGTGATCCTAAGACCGGCACGCCGTCGCGCGATCTTGTGCTTTACCGCGAGGTGACCGACCGCATTCGCGAGGCGGAGGTTGATGTTGTCCTGAACCTGACCGCTGGCATGGGCGGGGATATGGTGTTTGGCGGAGTGGAGACCCCTCTGCCGACGATAGCAGGCACCGATATGGTGGGGGCCACTGAACGGGTCGCCCATGTTGCGGAATGCCTGCCCGAGATTTGCACGCTTGATTGCGGCACGATGAATTTTGCCGAAGCCGATTACGTCATGACCAACACCCCCGGCATGTTGATTGCCATGGGGCGGATGATGACCGCACTGGGGGTAAAGCCCGAGATTGAGGCATTTGATACGGGCCATCTATGGTATGCGAAACAGTTGGTGAAAGATGGTGTGCTCGACAGCCCCGCTTTGGTGCAGCTTTGCATGGGGGTGCCTTGGGGCGCACCGGATGATCTCAACACCTTCATGGCGATGGTCAATAACGTGCCCGATGACTGGACCTTCTCGGCCTTTGGCCTTGGCCGCAGCCAGATGCCTTACGTGGCGGCTTCGGTTCTTGCAGGGGGCAATGTGCGTGTCGGGCTGGAAGACAACCTGATGCTGGATCGCGGCGTCTTGGCGACCAATGCGCAACTGGTGGAACGCGCGGCCGGGATCATCGAAAACCTTGGCGCCAAGGTGATCGGCCCCGCCGAGGTCCGCGCAAAACTGGGCCTGACCAAACGCGCGCCGGTCGCCAAATGAGGGTTCTGGCAGTCGTGCTGCTTTTGGCGGGCTGCAGCACGCAGGGCAGTGGTGGTTTCTTTTCGGTCTACCGCGACACGGAGGTGCCGATTGCATCGAAAGCGGTTTTTGAGCCCGAACGCTATCTGGGCGTCTGGTATGAGGTGTCACGCTATCCTGTGCCATTTCAGTCGGGCTGTGTCGGCGTAACAGCGGAATACGGTTTGCGCGACGACGGGCTGTTGTCCGTTCTGAACATTTGCCGCGACGCGGCTGGCCAAGAGACTGCGCGCATAGAAGGTACGGCAGAAATTGTCGGGCCTGGCCGGTTGAAGGTGCGGTTCCCTTCGGTGCCTTTCGTGGCCGCCGACTACTGGGTGCTTTGGACGGATGAGGATTACCGCACCGCCGTAGTCGGTGCCCCCAACGGGCGGTCGGGCTGGATTTTGAACCGCACCCCCGACATCCGCGCTGACCGTCTGCAGGCGGCGCGTGATGTTTTGCAATTCAACGGATATGATTTGAGCCGACTAGAGGAGTTTTAACGATGAAACGGTTGATTTTGGGCAGCATCGTCGCCTTGGCTGCTTGTGAGGGCGGCGGTGGTCTGACCAGCACCAGTGGCGGTGGCGGGATGCGCGAATTTATCGTGATTGGCGGGCGTATGTCCTTTGAGGATTGCCGCGCGCGCGGTGGTCTGATCATCCGTGACAGCGAAACGGCAATGGTGGCCTGCGACCCAAGTATTCGCCGCGCACCTGTGCCTGCAGATGAATTCGACCACCCTGATAACCAACCAACAGGCTAGGCAATGACACAAAAGACAGCAGCGATTATCGGCGGCGGCGTAATTGGTGGCGGCTGGGCTGCGCGGTTCCTGTTGATGGGCTGGGATGTCCGCGTCTTTGACCCCGATCCAGAGGCCGCGCGCAAGATCACAGAAGTGCTGAACAATGCGCGCCGGTCCTTGCCGGGGCTGTCGGATGTGGCTTTGCCTGCCGAGGGGCAACTGAGTTTTCATGACACCATGTCTGCCGCTGTGACAGGCGTGGACTGGGTGCAGGAAAGCGTACCCGAGCGGCTGGAATTGAAGCGCAAAGTCTATCAGACCTTGCAGGAACATTGCCCCCATGAAGCGGTGATCGGGTCCTCGACCAGCGGGTTCAAGCCGTCCGAATTGCAAGGCTGCGCCACACGCCCTGAACAGATCGTCGTCGCCCATCCGTTCAATCCGGTCTATCTTTTGCCACTGGTCGAACTGGTGCCAAGCGAGAAGACCGCGCCAGAGATTGTTCAGCGCGCAAAAGAGATTTTGACCGAAATCGGCATGTACCCCTTGCATGTCCGCGCCGAGATCGACGCGCATATTGCCGACCGTTTCCTTGAGGCTGTCTGGCGCGAAGCGCTGTGGCTGATCAAGGACGGCATCGCCACGACCGAGGAAATCGACAATGCGATCCGCTATGGTTTCGGCCTGCGCTGGGCGCAGATGGGCCTCTTCGAGACATACCGTATTGCCGGTGGGGAAGCGGGGATGCGGCATTTCATCGAACAATTCGGGCCTTGCCTTGAATGGCCGTGGACCAAGCTGATGGATGTGCCCGAACTGACCGATGAGTTGATTGATGCCGTTGCGGATCAATCCGACGCGCAATCGGGCATGTACACGATCCGTGAACTAGAGCGCGCGCGCGACAATAACCTTGTCACGATCCTGCGCGGTCTGAAGGCGCAGAACTGGGGCGCGGGCAAGCTGTTGAACGCACAGGACCGCCGTGTGGAAGGGGCCATTGGTCTGCCCGATGATCTGGGCAAGCCGATCGTGACCGTGGAACGCGCGGTGCCGCTCGACTGGACCGATTACAACGGGCACATGAACGAGGCGCGTTATTTGCAGGCCTTTGGCGATGCGACCGACCGGATGATGGCGCTGGTGGGCTGTGATGCAGAGTACATCGCAACCGGTGGGAGCTATTTTACTGCGGAAACCCATATCCGGCATCTGGATGAGGTCCATGCAGGTGCTGTGATCCGGATCGAGACGCAAGTCCTGAACGGGGCGGGAAAAAAGATGCATGTGTTCCACCGGATGTATGAAGGCGCGCGCGAATTGGCCACGGGCGAGCACATGCTGATCCATGTCAGCCTTGAGACCCGCCGCGCGTGTGATCCCGCTCCTGCGCTGGCTGCAACTTTGGCGAAAGTGGCTGCCGCCCATGCAGCCTTGCCGATGCCCGAAGGTGCAGGCAAAGCGGTGGGGGTCAAGGGCTAGCCGCCTCTGGATGGAACTTTGGATTACCATTACGATTGGTGCGGCCGCCGCACAGACGCTGCGGTTCATGCTGCAAAAGCGGCTGAAAGGTATGGCGCTTTCGACCGCTGGTGCGACCTTTGCGCGTTTCATCTATTCCGCGCCCTTGGTTGCCGCAATCGCGATTATCTATGCGCGCATTTCGGGTCAGGGTCTTCCTGCCATACCAGCGGCGTTCTGGCCCTATGCTTTGGCGGGGGGCATGTCGCAGATCTTGGCGACGATGTGTGTCATCGCTCTGTTCAGTCATCGCAATTTTGCGGTCGGCATCACTTTCAAAAAGACCGAAGTTCTGTTGAGTGCGCTTTTCGGGTTTCTTATCCTGGGCGATACATTCACGCCGCTGACAATCATGGCGATGATGATCGGCCTCGGCGGGGTGCTTTTGCTTTCCGATCCCCCCGGCGGCATCGGCCCTTGGCGCAAGCGCATTTTCAACCGCGCCACTGCGCTGGGCCTTGGGGCCGGGGTGTTGTTCGGCATTTCCGGCAATGGCGTGCGCGGCGCGGCGCTCTCATTGGCCGAGGGCGATGTGTTTTACCGCGCGATTGTCACGCTGGCGCTGATAACGGCTTTTCAAACCATTGCCATGGCGCTTTGGCTGGCATGGCGGGAACGGGGCGAGATCATGCGTGTGCTCTCTGCGTGGCGGGTCGCGGGGATGGTGGGGATCACCAGTATGATCGGATCAATCTGCTGGTACACGGCCTACACCTTGCAAAATGCGGCCTATGTGAACGCGGTAGGGCAGATCGAACTGTTGTTCTCGCTGATGATCGGGGCGTTTGTCTTTGGTGAGAAAGTAAGCTTGCGCGAATGGCAAGGTTTGGCGCTTCTTACGCTGAGCATCATCATGCTGGTGTTATTGCTCTAGCGGGCTTTGGCCGGCAAGGCGGCTGACCAGATGTGCCTCATCATCATTGCGAAAGAAGGGCACGCTGGCCGGCGTGCCGCCACGTGCGATATGGCTGGCCAGTTCGGCCAGCACGACCTGTGTGATAAAGGGCAGGTCGAACTTGCGTGCATCCGCCAGCGGCACCCATTGCAGATGGGCCAATTCATCCTCGGCGTTCGAAAAATCGTCCGGGTCTGTTTGCAAGTGCGCCACATCGGCCAGAAAGAAGCGCGCATCAAACCGGCGGGGGCGGCCTATTGGTGTGACAGCACGGAAAAAGAATTGCAGGGCTGCAGCATGGGGGACATGCCCTGTGGCAGCAAACCCGCGCCAGCCTTGCGGCGGATCGGACCAATGGCCGGGGTGGCCCAGAATCTGGCCGGTTTCTTCCCAGAGCTCGCGTATGGCGGCGGCGGCAAGGGCCGTTGGCGCATGGGTGCTTTCACGAGCAAGGCGTGCTTCGTCCAGTGGGGTCAGCGGTGTGGCAGGGACGGTTGCATCATTGGCGTCAACAGCACCGCCGGGAAAGACAAACTTGCCGGGCATGAATGCTGCACCGGCGCCGCGTTGCCCCATCAGAACCGATGGCCGGGCATTGGCATCCCGCAATACGATGATGGTTGCGGCATCTCTGAGCGCAGATTTGTCGATGGGGTGCCTCTTAACCGTTGTGGCCAAACCCGTGCATCCGGCGCGACCACTGAATGGCAACAATCATGCCCTTCATGCGCGGCAAGAGCGCCAGCGATAGCGCGACTGACCCGATTGTCAGTCCGGTTGCCATGACCCACGGTTCAGGTCGGAAATAGACCCACCAGAAGTGGATCACAAAACCGATGATATGTGCCACCAGCAAAATCGTCAGATAGGCGGGGCCGTCATCGGCACGGTGGTGCGACAGTTCCTCGTGGCAGACAGGGCAGGTATCAGCGACCCTGAGATAGCGCGCGAACAGTTTGCCTTCGCCGCAGTGCGGGCATTTGCACCGCAGTCCGTTGAGAATGGCAGGTTTGGTTGGGCGATCATCAAGGATCGTTTCCGCGTTCGACATAAGAAAACTCCGTCTTGCTCTTTTCACATGGACTATTGCGATTGGTTTGAAAAGGGGGTGCGCCGATTTGTGACGTGCCAGAAATTTCCTCAGCATCCTGCGACGGAAGTCGTGCGCCCCCACGTTCAAGGAGCATCAGCAGCACAGATAGGCTGCAAGGATGCAAAAAAGGACAACACAATGAAAACGAAGATTTTGACAGCAGCGCTTCTTTCCGGCTTGGTTTTGACAGCGGGTGCAGCACAGGCAGAAAACCACCGCGAACGGCCGGATTTTGCGACACTTGATATCAATGGCGACGGTGCGCTGACTTTGGAAGAGATGCAGGCGCGCGGTGAAGCACGCTTTGCCGAGATCGACACCGATGGTGACGGCGCCTTGTCCGTTGCCGAGCTGGCAGCGTCCGGCGCGGAACGGGCCACAGAGCGCGCCGCCCGCATGATCGCACGTTTTGACGCCAACGAAGACGGTTTGCTGCAGCAGGACGAAATGCCCTCGCGGGGCGAACGCCGCGCGGCCCAGATGTTTGACCGTGTCGATACCGATGGCGACGGTGTGATTTCTGCCGAGGAGTTCGAGACCGCCAAGGCGCGCATGGACGGACGACGCGGTGAAGGCCGTGGTGACCGGGGATAAGTCAGGATTGGCAGAGGGATGCTTTTCGCTCTGCCAATTGCCACTTGAGATGAAGTTGGCTAGCAAACGAACAGATGAACGCATCGCCAGATCCCTTTGTGGGCGCCGAAGACGCGGCGCTCTTGGTGGCCTACGCCAATGGTGATGGGCAGGCTGCGCGGTATCTGACGGCGCGGCTACTGCCGCGCGTACTGGCGCAGGCCACGCGGATGCTCGGCAATGGGTCCGACGCCGAGGACGTGGCGCAGGACGCGATGATGCGGCTGTGGAAGGTCGCGCCGGACTGGCGGCAGGGCGAGGCGCAGGTAAGCACGTGGCTTTACCGTGTTGTGGCGAACCTGTGCACCGACCGGTTGCGCAAAAGGCGGGGTGGTGTGTCGCTGGATCAGGTCGCGGAACCGGCTGATCCAAGCCCCGGTGCGGTCGCGCAAATGCAGACGCAGGCGCGCATGATGGCCCTATCGGATGCGCTGGCGCAATTGCCGGAACGACAGGCGCAGGCGGTATCGCTGCGACACCTTGAGGGGCTTGCGAACCCCGAAATTGCGCAAATCATGGACATCAGCGTGCGGTCCGTGGAAAGTCTGACAGCACGCGGGAAACGGGCCCTTGCCGATATCATGGCGGGGCGGAAGGCAGAACTGGGGTATGACGATGACGAACCCGAATGACGACATGCTGGACGATGTTTTCGCGCAGGCGCGCGGCACATCCCCTGTGCCCAGCGATGCCCTGATGGCGCGTGTCATTGCCGATGCCGACGCCGTACAGCCGCGCGCGGTTGCAGCCCCCGTTGCCCGGCCCCGTTTGATGATGCGCATGCTGGATACGATTGGTGGCTGGCCTGCGGTCAGCGGGCTTGCAATGGCGACAGTTGCCGGCATTTGGGTCGGGGTGGCGCCGCCTGCATCGGTGCAGGATGTGACCGCCGCGATGATGGGGGATGAGGTAAGTATCAACCTCTTCACAACAGATTTGATTCTCGACGCAGGAGCATTGGGCGATGGCTGAAGATAAATCACCACAAGCCCGCCCGAGCCGACTTTGGCAGATCGTGCTTGTGCTCTCGCTTGCGCTCAATCTAGCGGTGGTCGGGGTTGTTGTGGGGTCTGCGGCCTCGGGGCGTTGGGGTGACGGGCCACCGCGCAGTTTCGATCTTGGGCTTGCGCCGATTGCACGGGCGCTTGAACCGCAGGAACGCCGTGCCATCGGACGCAAACTGCGCGAAGACCGGTCTTTGCGTGATTTCGATCTGCGTGATCGCGTCAATCGTGTGGTTACAGCCTTGCGGGCCGACCCTTTTGATCCTGATGTCTTGCGGGCGTTGTTGGCCGAACAAAGCGAACGGATCACTGCGGTTCAGGCCACGGCACAAGAGGTTGTGGTAGAACAGATCATCGCCATGACGCCCGAGCGCCGCCGCGCCTTTGCAGAGCAGGTGCTGGAAGAGATGGCGCGTGCCCGCAGCCTGCGCGACCGATCCTCAGGCGGCTGACTTGCTGAAAGCAACCCGATCGCGGCCCGCGGATTTGGCCGCATAGAGCGCCTTGTCCGCCCGATCACAGATCTTGGTGATCGCGTTGCACTCGCCATTCATCTGCCCGCTGACCGCGACACCCACCGACACGGTCACCTTCAACATCGGAAGCCCCTCGCCCAGATTGAACGGTGTCGCGTTGACCAGTTCGCATAGTCTTGCTGCGGCCATCCGTGCATCTGAAACCGATGTGCCGGGCATGGCGACCAGAAATTCTTCGCCGCCCATCCGCGCCACCAGATCAATCGCGCGCAGGTTTTCACGCAGGCGGTTGGCAAGCTCGACTAGTACTTTGTCGCCCGCTGCATGCCCGTGGGTGTCATTCACGGATTTGAAGTGATCAATGTCGATCATCATCACGGCCAGTTCCCGCCCTGATTTGCGTGACTGATCGGCAAGGCGCGCCAGATGCGGTTCAACATAGCGGCGGTTAAACAGGCCAGTCAGCGGATCAGTCACCGCAGCGTTCAATCCGTTGCGGACGGTATCGCGCAATTTGTCGTGTTGCCGTTTGCGCGCGATTAGACGCGTCGCACGCATGATGATTTCATCGGCGCCGCTGGTCGCGGGCACCACGTCATCCGCGCCAAGATCAAGGAACATTGCGGCCACTTCCGGCGCATCAGGTGGCACCACGACAAGCTGCATCGCAAGCCGCGTCTGGTTGCGCGCGCGCAGATCAGACACCAACCCGAAAAGCTGGCTTCCGCCATCCCCAACCGACGCGGCATTGATGACAAAAAGATCATGCGCCGCACTGCTATCATCGCCAAGCAGGGCGTCATTTGGATGCAGCACCTGGATTGTGTTCCGCAGTCCCGCGCTCAGGCTGGACTTGAGCAGGGACGCTGCCGCCGCATCATAGCTTAAGATTGCAAGACGCGCCGCACCGTCAAAGACCGCCTTGTTCTCCTCAAAGCCCAAAGCGCGGCTTGTGGTTTCCCGCAACATCAATTCCTGACTGGTGCTGCGGACCCGCAACAGACTGCGGATGCGCGCCAGCAAGAGTGCATCATTGACAGGGTGGGGCAGCACATCATCGGCGCCCGCATCAAGGGCGGCAAACCGTGCCCTTGAGGTATCGGCGACACCGACCGCAATAATTGCAATTGATTTGGTCACAGTCGAGCGGCGCAGATCACGGCAGAGGCTATGCTGGTCATGCGCTGCATCAGACAGGTTGAGCAAGATCAGATCGGGCCGATTCCGCTCAATCATCTGGATCGCCTCAGCCTTGCTCGCGCAGGCGTCGACAGCGAATTGTGCTGCCAGCATCTTGACTTTCAACACGATTCTATTCGTTGCTACAGTATCTATAATCAATATGCGGCCAGGCATTTCTTGCACCTATCAAGAGCGTTCTGCTCGGTTCTGTGCAGACAGATTGGGCGCGAATGGTTAAGAAAATGTTTCTGCAAAACGAAGGGCACGGGATGCAACACGAACAAGCCGAAGTGATCGCCCTGAAAGGGCTGGCATGGCTGGCTGGAAACGATGAATTATGCGGGGTTTTTCTGGGCGCATCGGGTGGCTCGGTCGATGATCTGCGCGACCGCGCGACAGACCC
>NZ_DASYOK010000022.1:0-2478 GCF_036007805.1 Yoonia sp. | reverse complement strand
TGGCGGCTGCGCTCTTCCTGCCGGTTCAGATCAGACCAGCCGTTGTTGCGGTTAATGCCGTTCCATTGCGGGTTATTGCGCGCAGGGCTGGCGGGCTCGGCACGATTACGGTTCTGCTCTATCGCCGAGCCGATCACCGCTGCGGCAGCCAAACCAATAATCAATTTTCCAACATCTTCGCGGTCCAACCCTTGGGCATAGGCGGGGGACATGGTCGCAAAGGTCAGCGACAGCACTGCGATGGCAGCAGTCATTGATTTTAACATCGTGTATCCTTTCGGTTTATCTGCCTGCGTGGGCGGCGATGAACCAAAAGTGCGTTGAAGGTGACTTGCCAAACAATAACGAGGGATGGTTATAGGATTGCCATCGCGATAACATTGGGCGTTATTGAATATCACAACTGCTTTCGATCAGGTGGGGACATGAAACAACTTTCTTTCTCATTCATGGCGCTCATGCTGAGCACGACCCTCGCGCAGGCCGCCTGCTATGCCGATTACAAGGCCAAGCAGGACGATCCTTTGCGGCTGCACTATGGTGTAGCCGAAGTACGGGGCGATTGCTCGGTTGGATCGGCCGAACGCCAACTGCGCGATCGGTTGGCCGGCAGCGGTTGGCAGCTCTTGAATGTGCTGGGCGTCTTTGATGACGCAGGCCTTGATGAAAGAAAGGACAGCGCAGGTGAGTTCTTCCTCCGCTACTGAAGCGCGCGAAATCGGCAACAAGATCGTTGTCGCAGGGATCGCGGCAATTGTTCTTATTCTGGCGATTGCAGCTGTGCTGCTGTTTATCAACCTGCCCGATGCCAACGCATTCAACATGCGCGTTGAACGGCTTTTCGTTGAAAATGATAATCTGACCAGCAATGCCGAAATCAAGCTGCTGGAAATTCTCGCAGGGTCCGGCACGGCGTTCTCCGATACACTGGCCTCTTATCGCTTTGTTATCTTCGTTTTGCTGGTTTTTGCGACGGCCCTTTTGATTGCCGCTGTTGCCTTTCTTGTCATGCTGATTGCCCTGAACCGCCGGATGGGGCGGATTGAACGGCAAGGGATCGAGGTGAACTCTCTTACGATCAGCCGCGATGAAAAGGCGGTGTATCTGAACGATTTTGAATTCAAACTGACCGATGCCGCGATTGAGACGCTTTCTGTGCTGGCCGAGGCACGCATGGACGACGAAGTTCTGACAGGGGCAGAGATCGAAGGCGTGATATCGGGGCGTGACGCTGCCGATTGCGATGAGGCCGCAGGTGCAACACGCATCAAACGCCTGCGCGACACCTTGGGCAATCAGATGATGAGCGAACTTCTGGTCAAGAATATCGCCCGCAAAGGCTATGTTCTGGCCATCGACAAAGACGTCATTCGCATGATCTAGGGCCTAACGGCGCAGGGTATCACCCGCCGCAAGGATCGGTTCCAGCGCAATGATGGGGCCGTCCGGCACGTCCTCACCGGCATTGAGCGCCGCGATAATCTGCGCGGCTTTCTGGCCAATCTCACGGCGGCACGCATCCATCGTCGCCAACCGGCGCGGTAGGCCATCCAAAAGCTCGACCCCATTGAAACCGGCCAGCCCCACCTTGCCAGGCACATCAATACCCTGCTCCAGCAGATAAAGCAGACCACCCGCACCGATCATGTCGTTCGAGTAATACAAGAAGTCCAGATCAGGCGTGCGTTCGACCATCTTGGCCGTCATCTCGCGCCCTTTGGCAAGGGCAGAGCCGCCGGAATAGAATTCCTGATCCGCGATCTCGATGCCCGCCTTGGCAAGCGTCCGCGTGAACCCTTCGAACCGTTTGCGCGCGCGGTGATCGAGCGGCATCTTTGTCCCCATAAAGCCGATCCGCTTGTAACCGGCGGCAATGATCTCTTCCGCCATCTTGCGCCCCGCGCGACGGTGGGAAATGCCGACACAATGATCGATTGGTTCGCCATCGGTATCCATGATTTCGACCACCGGAATGCCCGCCTGTCGCAGCATGGCTTGCGACGCCTCTGAATGTTCCAGCCCCGCGATAATCACACCCGAAGGCCGCCACGAGAGCATTTCAAAGAGAACTTTCTCTTCTTTTTCGGGCAGGTAATCTGTCACGCCGACCACTGGCTGCAAATCGGTACCTTCCAGCGTCTCGGAAATCCCCGAGAGCACCTCTGGAAAAACCATGTTGCCCAGTGACGGAATAATCACCGCGACCAGATTGACGCGCTGTGACGCAAGCGCACCTGCGATCTTGTTCGGGACATAGCCCAACATTTTCGCGGCATCCTGTACTTTCTGCCGTGTCGCGGCACTGACGTCCCCTTTGTTCCGCAGCACGCGGCTCACGGTCATTTCACTTACCCCGGATGCTTCGGAGACATCGCGCAAGGTCAGTGGGCGTCTTGGTTTGTTCGTCAAATGAAAAGTCCCGTGTGTGGTTTCTTCTATTGTTAGCGGCGCTTTGAGACAAAAGCCAGAACCGCATGA
>NZ_DASYOK010000021.1:0-1929 GCF_036007805.1 Yoonia sp. | reverse complement strand
ACTAGACAACAAGCGAATAGCCGCAGAGGCCGAACGGGACGCGGCGTTGGGGCATATCGCCAACATTTCCAGCGCAGCGTCTCAGGCCATAAACGAGTGGCGCGACCCATATGAACCCGTCGCGCAATGGGAAAAAGGCGTAAGCAACGCTATGCGCGGGCTTGGTGAGGCATGTGCAGCCGCCCGCAAGAAAGGGGGTGATGCATGAGCTGGTATCAGAAGCATACTAAAGCTGATCTAGCCGCCCGCATTGCGGAACTGGAAGCGGAGGCAGAGCGGTTGCGGGAGGCGCTGGCACCAAGCGGCGACACAAAGGCCGATTACATAGGCGAAATCATAGACCCCGATACACGCAAGACAGTTTCGTGGAGCGCAATCAAGATGATCATGGCGATGATTTCCGCCCGCGCCGCTCTGAACAAGGACACCACACCATGACATCCCGCAACCGCATCAAAGCCGCCTTGCGTGACGCTGGATATGTGACGCTGCCGCCGCTGCATGTTCCCGAAAAGGTCGCAGATCACATCATGAAAATTGCGGGGCAGTATAAGGATGATGTGCTGAGGATTAGGCGCGAGGCGCGCGGGGATGATTAACCCCTACACGCCCCCGTCATTCGATCATCGGTGTCCGCTATCCAGTTGCCCCAAGCGGTAGCTGGAACAGGCTCATAAGGCATAGCAAGCCGCGCCTCAGCGTAGCTACCACATCCCGTCGTTGTTGCGCACGCGCTCATCAGGAGTGTTGCCACTAGCGCGCCCATCGCGCACAGCCTGCCGCCCGCGTTCTTGCGCTTTGATCTCGTCCGCATTTCGCTTGTTCCTTTCGCTTTTCGCGCCCTGCCAGCGCCCTAGCACCAGCGCCGCGATAACCGCGCCCAGACCCGCGAGTGTGCCGCCCAGAGGGCCTAAGATCGTCTGCAACAGGGCTTCAATCATTTGCGCCGCCATAGCATATAGCCGACAAGGCCCACGACCGCGACAATCGCCACGATCTGCGCAATGTCGGATAGCTGGCCAAGAACGCCAGACGCAGCCGGGGCAACATCAAGCGCAAGAGCAACGGCACCAGCGCCGCCCGCTGCAACCTCTGGGGCTTTGCTTTCCTTGTCGTCTGGTCGCGCCGGGGCTTTGGGCGGCTTGTCGCCTGTTGTCCAGTCGCTTGGCGGATACACGTCGCGCTTGAGTTCAAAATGCGGGCCATCCCGAAACTTTGTCCACCGCCCGCCCCAAGTCAGGGCCACACCCTCTTTTGTCGCCGCAGCTTCGACCGCTGGTCCCAGCTTATGATACAAGGGCCAATCAAACGCCGCCTTGCCATCTGGCCCGATAGGTAGCAGGTCTACCGCGTGTCCGGTCAGGTGGCGGCTATTCATCGTGCGAGACGCCCCCGACTGCACAAGTTGGCGCTGGCGGTCCTCAGTCCGAAGTCCCTCAATCACGATGAAGTCCAAGGGACTTTCCTGCAATGCGCGGTCGATCACCCGCCGCAAGTCAGGATGTATGCCGCGAAGGTTTGTCAGGCTTCTTTTGCTGTATTTGCGTGTAATCATGGCAACCTCTCAAGCTGGTTAATCAGCCGCCGCAAGTCGCCGCGAAGGCCGCTGAGTTGTTCCTCAATCCGCCCTAGTTGGACGGCTTGACTTTGGCTGGCGTTGCGCTGCGCTTCTGTCACCGCGTCCAGCCGTTCGACCGCCGTTTCATTGGCCCCAACACGGGCTTGTATTGATGCCGCCCACCATAGAGCGCCGCCGGTCTGCACCGCGATTGCGAAAATAAGTGCTATCGGCACGCGCTTGTCCAAATGCCAGTTTTCAGGTTGTGCCATTCTTTAAGTCCTTTCCGCCGCCAGCAATGCCCGCGCATGTGCCAAGTCTATTTCATGTGACCTACGGCAATGGTCTTTGTCCCAGAAGAATATCGCGTC
>NZ_DASYOK010000020.1:0-18645 GCF_036007805.1 Yoonia sp. | reverse complement strand
GTTGCGTGGCTCAATTACGCCGACCGGCTCTATCAACTGCCTCTTGGCGTCGTGGGCATCGCAATCGGGGTTGTGCTGCTACCCGATCTGTCACGCCGCCTGCGCGCGGGTGATGATGCAGGCGGACAAGACGCCTTTAATCGTGCCTCTGAAATCAGCCTTGCCCTGACCATTCCCGCCTCTGTTGCACTGATGGTGATCCCCATCCCGCTCGTCAGTGTCCTTTTCGAACGCGGTGCTTTCACCAGCGACGACACCGCTGCCACCGCTTTGGCCGTTGCGGTTTACGGGCTGGGTCTGCCTGCCTTTGTGCTGCAAAAAACCCTGCAACCGCTGTTTTTTGCCCGCGAAGACACCAAACGGCCCTTCTATTACGCCCTTGCCGCCATGGTCCTGAATGCGGCTCTGGCCATCGGGCTCGCACCGCAAATCGGCTTTATTGCCGCGGCCATTGGTACGTCCCTGACGGGTTGGGCGATGGTTGTGATGCTGATGCGCGGCGCGCGGACCATGGGCGACGCTGGTAAATTCGACGCGCGTTTCAAGAAACGGCTGGGGCGGATCATTCTGTCCGCGCTCGCAATGGGGGCGATCCTCTTTGCAAGTGCAACGGTGATGACACCCTTCCTCGGGATCGCAACTCTGCGCTATCTGGCGCTGCTCGTCTTGGTGCTGATCGGCATGGTCAGCTACTTTGGCATCGGTCATCTGCTGGGTGCGTTCAAACTGTCCGAGTTCAAACGCAACCTGCGCCGCTAGGACCGTCTCCGTATCCGGCGCACCAGACTGGCCCACCCGCCAGGCGCAAGAAGGGTCGAGAGCACAAAGCCCGTGAAAAAACCGGTGAGTTCCGCAATCCACTGACTGTTGCCACCGAAGATCAGACCGAAGACCAGCTGGATCGCCAAAAGAAACCCGATCAACCGGAACGCCATGATCTGGTTTTCTCCGGCACTTCCAAGCCGCAGCCACAACACATAGGTATAGGCGCCGATCAATCCATAAACCGGTGTAAAGGCCCCAATCAGCAATGTGTTGTCACCCGCCAACAGGCCGAAAACAACCGCACCGGCAATGCTGGTGACGAGATAAACAAGTAGCACCTTGAGCGATCCGTAATACTCGGCTGTAAACTTCCCCAAAGCGAGGATTAAAGCCGCACAAAACGCCACCTGAATAATTTGTCCGTTGATAAACGTATAGGTGACGAACCGCTTGAGCATGTCAAAACTATAGTCGCTGCTCACCAACACACGGTCGAGCACAGCAGGGGCAAAGCCGAACTCCTCAATCGCGACAAGCCGCCAACCCAGACCACGCGGGCCACCGATGATCCCCGCATTCGCAAGCTGAAAGACAACTTCAACCCCGACAATCGCAAGCGCCAGTATGATCACCACAACAGGCAAGGTATTAATGGGGCTTTCGGGCTTCATAGCGGTCTCGCTGCAGAGTTGAAGTTGACGGGTCTGTCTGGCATGGGTATGCGACCCTTGCCCCGAAATCCAGACCGGACATTGCACCATGAGCCAAACATCATTCACACCGCGCGTCTTCTCGGGGATCAAACCTTCTGGCGGGCTGACGCTTGGCAACTATCTGGGTGCGATCAAACGCTTTGTGGGCATGCAGGGCCAGATGGAGACGATCTATTGCGTCGTCGATATGCACGCGATTACCGTATGGCAGGACCCCAAAGAGCTTGCCAATATGACCCGCGAAGTGGCCGCCGGTTACCTTGCCGCAGGGCTCGATCCCAGCCAGTCCATTCTGTTTAACCAAAGCCAGGTCGCGGCCCACGCCGAACTGGGGTGGATTTTCAACTGCGTCGCCCGTGTCGGCTGGATGAACCGCATGACCCAGTTCAAGGATAAGGCAGGCAGCAACGCCGAGAAAGTGTCGCTGGGCCTCTATGCCTATCCTGCGCTGATGGCGGCTGACATTCTGCTTTATCACGCCACCCATGTTCCCGTGGGCGAGGACCAGAAACAACATGTTGAGCTGACCCGCGACATCGCGGCCAAGTTCAACCACGACTTCAAAACCGATTTCTTCCCGCTAACCGAACCGGTGATCGAAGGCCCCGCCATGCGCATTATGAACCTGCGTGACGGAACCAAGAAAATGTCGAAATCCGGTGAAAGTGACATGGAACGCATCAACATGACCGATGATGCTGACAAGATCGCCAAGAAGTTCAAGAAGGCAAAAACCGATCCTGAACCGCTCCCCGAAACCGTCGACGGGCTTAAAGACCGCCCCGAAGCGCGCAATCTGGTCGAGATTTACGCAGCCCTCAACGACATGACCGCCGAGGCCGTCATCGCCGAATACCCCGGCGCGGGCTGGGGCACCTTCAAACCTGCGCTGGCTGATCTGGCGGTCGCGAAACTTGCGCCAATTTCGGACGAAATGGCGCGCTTCATGGCTGATCCGGCAGAGATCGACCGTATCCTTGGCGAAGGCGCGGAAAAAGCACGGGCCATCGCCAACCCGATCCTGCGGGATACCTATGACATCGTGGGGCTGCTGCGCAGCTAAAGCAGAACGGAGCGCGGCGGCTGTGCGGTCTGGTTTCAACAGGTCGCCGCGACACACGCCGCAGCTTTCTCTGGTAGGCCTTGATATTGCAGGGCCTTTGAAAGGCAGACCTGACGCTGACGGATTGAGCCTATCCGCGACACGTATTGAAAGCAGGCTATTGCGTGACAGTTGCGTCAGACAACAAACTGTCGATTTGCCGTGTGATCTGATCCGATAGCGGATTTACGCGGGAGGCAAAGGTGTCGACAACCTGACCCTGCCGATCCAGCAATACCTTGTTGAAATTCCATCTTGGCGTAAATCCAACCTCTTGACGGAGTGACTGATAAAACGGATGGGCATTGCGCCCCTTCACTCCGGTGATCACAGTCATAGGCATATCAATGCCATAGATGAGTTCACAAAACTCTTTGACCTCAGCGTTGCTTGCCAGCTCTTGGTTGAAATCGTCAGAAGGCACCGCAAGCACGACCAATCCTTGATCGCGGTAGCGGTCATAAAGCGCCTGCAATTCGCGATACTGCTCTGTGAACGCACACATCGAGGCTGTATTGACCACAAGAACAGGCTGCCCTTCCCATTGCGCGAGGGACAGTGTCCCACCATCGATAGAGTCGAACGGTGTCTCTCTATCAAGTGCAATGGTCTGGCTGCTCCATAAGACAAAAAAAGCTGTCAGGAAGCACAGTGAACTCGACTTGAGCCAGAGCATATTTCGTCGGGCTGTGATCATGAATGCGCTCTCGTGTTTCTCGCCTGATAACTAGTACATTCCGCCAGACTTCAAGCTCTTGGCGATGACCAGCGCGGCCCGATATGCATTTGGCGACCGCTGCGTCTGACAACCTGAGTGCAATCCAGCCATTCATGGGATTTGACCCAAAGCGGGGTGTGGAGCGCTCGTGTTTCTCCGAATTTTCATTTGCTTGCATCTCTGTGACGGGGATCAGACGGCACAGCGGAACGAAAGCGTGCAATATTGCACATCGCATATTAAGAAATACGTATTTTGTGCAAATATGACGTGATGTATCTTGGCTTTACCAATAAACAAGAGGCACACCATGTCTGCACCTTCCACAGCCCGCGTCGGGCACGTTCACCTGCGTGTCTCTGATCTTGAACGCTCTATCGCCTTTTACGCAGGCGTTTTGGGTTTCGCGTTAACCCAACGCTATGGCGATCAGGCGGCATTTCTTGCCGCTGGCGATTATCACCATCACATTGGCCTGAACACATGGGAAAGCCTTGGTGCATCTCCGCCGCCCAAAGGACACACTGGCCTGTACCACACGGCCTTTCTGTATCCTGACAGAAAGTCGCTCGCCCAAGTTGTCAAGCGCGTGCTCGATGCGGGCATCCCACTGGACGGCGCGGGCGATCACGGCGTCAGCGAGGCGATTTATTTGCGTGACCCCGACCAGAACGGTGTTGAACTCTACTATGACCGTCCGATCGCGGTCTGGCCCCGCGAAGCAGATGGCACGCTTGCAATGACCAATAGCCGTGTTGATCTACCAGCACTCTTGGCGCTGGCCGAGTAAACGTCACAAAATTGAATCTCTCAGGTCCCAACATGAGGGGGCGATAAAGAATCGCGCAACTGTCCGCACCGGTGTCTCTCGTCCCGTGATCACCCTGGTCGGCTCATGCGTCCGGTGTACCCCGGCATCGGACGCATCCCCACTTTACCCTCCCATTTTGCAGGCCTAGTGTGGCCCAAAAGGGAGAAGGCACCATGGCTACCGGCAAAAACATCCGCACCTATTTCGAAGGCACATGGCACGAAGGTGACACGCCTGTCATGCGCGCGGCGGATCATGGCGCGTGGCTGGGAACGACAGTTTTTGATGGCGCGCGCTTTGTAAACGGGCTGATGCCTGATCTTGATCTGCACTGCGCCCGCGTGAACCGCTCGGCCGAAGCGCTGATGATCACGCCGACCGTCAGCACCGAAGATATGATCGCGATCACCAAAGAAGGTTTGGCGAAATACCCGACAGGCACCGCTGTCTATATCCGCCCCATGTATTGGGCGATCCACGGCGACGCGACTGCGATTGTGCCTAGCGCCGAGGAAACCGGTTTTGCCATTTGTCTTGAAGAAATCCCCTTTGCTGCGGCCACCGCCACGACAACACTGGGCCTGACCAAATTCCGCCGCCCTGTGATCGACGACGCGGTGGTCAATGCCAAGGCCGGCTGCCTTTACCCCAACAACGCCCGCATGCTGGCCGAGGTCCGTGCGCGCGGTTTTTCGAACGCGCTTGTCGCCGATGCGATGGGCAATGTGGCCGAAACAGCCACCGCAAACGTCTTTATGGTCAAGGACGGCGAGGTTTTCACCCCCATCCCCAACGGCACTTTCCTGTCAGGCATCACGCGCGCACGGCACATATCGAACCTGCGTGCCGATGGCGTCAAAGTGCATGAAACCGTGCTCACCTTCGATGATTTCCGAGGCGCGGACGAAGTCTTTCTTTCGGGCAATATGTCCAAGGTCACGCCTGTCACCGCATTCGAGGACACCCAATATCAAGTCGGCCCCGTGACCCGACAGGTACGCGATATGTATTGGGACTGGGCGGCCAGCACGGCCTAGCGCGCGCAGCAATCTGTCGTTGCCAGCACGTGAAGGATGCGCCACACTTGGCCCAACAGGGAGAGCAAAATGCGTAAGTTTATGGTCGTTTTGGATGACAGCCGCGAGTGCCTGAACGCCATGCGCTTTGCCGCGATGCGCGCATCCCATACAGGCGGCGGCGTGGCAATTCTGGCCATCATCCCCCCTGACGAGTTCAACCACTGGATCGGCGTGGGCGAGTTGATGCGCGCCGAGGCCCGTGAACGCATCGAAGTCCACTTTGAAGTTTTCGCGAAATGGATGCGCGACAAACAAAACATTGATCCTGAACTCGTAATCCGCGAAGGCGAACCACTGAGTGAAATCATCGCCCACGTTAACGAAGACCCCGAAATCGGCGTGTTGGTTCTGGGCGCAGGCATGGATAGCAAAGGCCCAGGGCCCCTTGTGTCACAACTCAGCAAACAGTCCGGCAGCCTGCCTGTCCCGATCACAATTGTGCCGGGTGATCTTTCCAAAGAACGGCTCGAGGCGATCACTTAAACCTCCTCGCACAGTTTAGAATGATTCCAAACCTTGACATGCGTGGCAATCAACCGCATATCTAAAGCCTGACAAAAAAGGTTGGCCACATGTTCATCCAGACTGAATCGACACCAAACCCCGCAACGCTCAAGTTTCTGCCCGGCCAGAATGTGCTTGAGGTCGGCACAGCCGACTTTCCAAGTCGTGAGGCGGCTGAAAACTCGCCCCTTGCCAAGCGCATCTTTGCTGCTGGTGGTGTGTCGGGCGTCTTCTTTGGCCTTGATTTCGTGACCGTCACAAAGGCCGACGATGTCGACTGGGACCATATCAAACCAGGTATTCTTGGCGCGATCATGGAGCACTATCAGTCCGGTCAATCCGTGATGGCCGACGACCATAAACCGGTGAGCGGCCATGCCGAACATACCGGCGAAGACGCCGAGATTGTCGGCCAGATCAAAGAGTTGCTCGACACCCGTGTGCGCCCAGCCGTGGCACAGGACGGCGGCGACATTACCTTCCACGGATTTGAGCGCGGTATCGTTTACCTGCATATGCAAGGCGCATGCGCCGGTTGCCCGTCATCCACGCTGACCCTGAAAATGGGCATCGAGAACCTGCTGCGCCACTATATCCCCGAGGTGGTCGAGGTCCGGCCAGTTGCAGCTTAAACCGGCCCTTCTTGCATTTGATACATCGGCGGCGCATTGCGCCGCCGCTTTGCTGTTGGGCGACCGGATCGTCACACGCGTGGACGACATGGCCAAAGGACAGGCCGAACATCTGATGCCGATGCTGGAAGAGATGCTGGCGACCGAGGGGCTGACATGGCGCGAGCTTGACGGGATCGGCGTCGGCGTTGGTCCAGGCAATTTCACAGGCATCCGCATCGCCCTGTCGGCCGCTCGCGGGCTGGCGCTTGGGCTTGGAAAGCCAGCGATTGGCGTAAACGGGTTTGACGCCCGCGCCCATGGCGAAACGCTCCCCTTCACGGCGACCATTCCCGCCCCGCGTGACCAGTCCTACACCCAAGCGTTCCGCGCCGATGGCACGACAAGCGATCCCGTCCAGAGCACGGAGCCCGCAGGTGCACAAAAAGCCCCATCCGTGCTCATCAGCGCAGTTGCCAAAATCGCCGCTTCGCGCCTCGCAACAGACCACCCGCGCCCCGCGCCCCTCTATATCCGCAGCGCCGACGCCGCCCCGCCGCGCGATCCCGCGCCAGTCTTGCTGTCATGACGCCACAGGAGTTGGCAATGCTTCACGCAGCCGCTTTCAGCGCGACACGCGCGTGGTCGGCCGATGAATTTGCAGGCCTTCTCAAACACCCCGGCACCTTTGCGATCGGTGATGCGCGCAGTTTTGCACTGATCCGCACGGTGTTGGACGAAGCGGAGCTTTTAACCATTGCCACAGCACCGGACATGCGACGTCAGGGCCTTGCGCGCGCCACATTGCTGGCTGGTGAGGCACAGGCACAAACCGAAGGTGCGGCAAGAATCTTTCTTGAAGTCGCAGAAGACAACGATGCGGCAATCGCGCTTTATACAGCGTCCGGCTATCGCCAAATCGGGCGGCGGCCCGGCTATTATCTGCCCAAAGATGGGGCACCGTTGGCCGCTTTGGTCATGCGCAAGTCACTGACCACAACCTGACTTTGCGTCAGCCTATGAATAACGCCGTTTTTGACCTTTCGCCGCATGACATCGCTTAAAAAGCGGTTGATCTTCCCCGCAAGGCAAGGCCTTATCGAGTGATGACCGACATCAGATCGGCTCAGACATCACTGAGGGGGCGCCTGACGCCCGTAAATACCTCGCGTAACGACCTGGGAGACTATAAATGACACTTATGCAAAAATTTCTTGGCGCATCTGCCGCACTGGCTTTGACAGCCGGTACTGCCGCTGCAGATCCCGCCATCTTGTTCGATCTTGGTGGCAAGTTCGACAAATCTTTTAACGAAAGCGCCTATAACGGAGCCCAGCGTTGGGCAGAAGAGACCGGCGGGTCCTATGCCGAAGTTGAAATTCAGTCCGACGCGCAGCGCGAACAGGCGATCCGCCGTTTCGCAGAATCCGGCGCCAACCCGATCGTCATGGCAGGCTTCTCATGGGCCACACCACTGGCCGAAGTCGCAGCCGACTATCCTGACACCAAGTTTGCGATCATCGACATGGTCGTTGACGCGCCAAACGTCCGCTCTGTTGTGTTCAACGAGCACGAAGGGTCATACCTCGTCGGCATGATGGCCGCGATGGCATCCGAGAGCGGCACAGTGTCCTTCGTTGGTGGCATGGACATCCCGCTGATCCGCAAATTCGCCTGTGGCTATGCTCAGGGTGCAATGGCCGTAAACCCTGACGTCACAGTCATCGCCAACATGACAGGCACAACACCTGCGGCTTGGAACGATCCGGTAAAAGGGTCCGAACTGACACTGGCACAGATCAGCCAGGGTTCTGACGTTGTCTTTGCTGCTGCTGGCGGCACCGGCGTTGGCGTTCTGCAAACCGCTGCTGACGAAGACATCCTGTCCATCGGCGTTGACGCAAACCAGAACTACCTGCACCCCGGCGAGGTTCTGACATCCATGCTCAAGCGCGTCGATAACGCGGTCTACGAGGCCTTTACCCAAGGCACAGACCTCGAAACCGGCTTTAACGTCATGGGCGTTGCGAATGAAGGCGTGGGCTACGCGCTGGACGAATTCAACGCAGAACTGGTCTCGGCTGATATGCAAGCCGCTGTTGACGCCGCTGCCGCATCCATCGCTTCGGGCGAGCTGGTTGTCCACGACTACACAGCCGACGAAACCTGCCCCGCGCTGAGCTTCTAAGCCAGTCCTGACGGCCAAAACAACAAAGGCCGCGCTGAGCAATCGGTGCGGCCTTTTGCATAAGGAACAGGTGCCAATATGTCCGACACAGCCCCCGCGATTGAGTTGAAAGGCATTTCCAAAGCCTTCGGTCCCGTTCAAGCGAACAAAGACATCTCAATCCGCGTGATGCCCGGCACGATCCACGGAATCATCGGCGAAAACGGTGCGGGCAAATCAACGCTGATGTCGATCCTGTACGGCTTTTACAAAGCCGACAAAGGCGAGATTTTCATCGCTGGCAAAAAAACATCCATCCCTGACAGTCAGGCCGCGATCGCCGCAGGCATCGGCATGGTGTTCCAGCATTTCAAGCTGGTGGAAAACTTCACCGTTCTGGAAAACGTGGTTCTCGGGGCCGAGGACAGCGGCCTGTTGCGCCCGTCACTGGCGCGCGCGCGGCGCGAACTCAAAAGCCTTGCCGAAGAATACGAACTGAACGTCGATCCAGACGCCCTGATCGAAGAGGTCGGCGTCGGCATGCAACAGCGCGTGGAAATCCTCAAAGCGCTGTACCGCAAAGCCGATATCCTGATTCTGGACGAACCCACAGGTGTGCTGACACCCGCCGAGGCGGACCATTTGTTCCGCATCCTTGAGAACCTCAAGCGCGAGGGTAAAACCATTATCCTGATCACGCATAAACTGCGCGAAATCATGGAAATCACCGATACCGTCAGCGTGATGCGACGGGGCGAAATGACCGCCACCGTCAAAACAGCGGAAACCAGCCCGCCGCAACTGGCCGAACTGATGGTCGGCCGCAAGGTACTGCTGCGCGTGGACAAAGCACCGGCACAAATCGGACGAAAAATCCTTGAGGTCAAAGACCTTAATGTGACCGACAGCAAAGGCGTTCACCGTCTCAAAGGCGTCAGCTTTGATGTCCATGCTGGCGAAATCCTCGGGATTGCAGGTGTTGCCGGCAATGGACAGTCCGAATTGCTGGAAGTACTGGGCGGCTATGAAAAGGCCACCGGCAGCATCAAGGTGAACGGCGAGGAAATCGACCTGACAGGTGCGAAGTCCAACGGCCAAAGCAGACGCGCGCGCGGCATCAGCCACGTCCCCGAAGACCGCCAGCGCGAAGGGCTGATCATGGACTTTCAGGCGTGGGAAAACACCGCCTTTGGCTATCATCACGATGCGCGCTATCAGAAAAACAGATTGCTGATGGACAATGCCGCCATCCGTAAAGACACCGAAGAAAAAATGGCGCGCTTCGACGTGCGGCCGCCCGATCCAAGCCTTGCCGCCAAGAGCTTTTCCGGCGGCAACCAGCAGAAAATCGTCCTTGCGCGCGAGATTGAACGCAACCCCGACCTTTTGTTGATCGGGCAACCGACACGCGGCGTGGACATTGGCGCGATCGAATTCATCCACCAGCAGATTGTTGCACTTAGGGATCAGGGCAAAGCAATTTTGTTGGTTTCCGTGGAGTTAGAAGAAATTTTGTCCCTCTCAGACCGGATTGCGGTTATGTTTGACGGAAAAATAATGGGCGAGCGGATGCCTCAGGACACAGACGAAAAAGAGCTCGGGCTTTTGATGGCCGGGATGACCACCGAACCGCGTGGGCCACTCCATGAGGCTGTCGAGGCGCAACTGGCGACCGCTGGCAGCGGCACGACCAAGGAGGTCTGAGGAATGGATGTGATGCCAAAGTGGGCCGACGTCGTCCTGATCCCGCTGATCTCGATCCTGCTTGCGGCGATCCTGTCTGCTTTGGTGATCCTTGCCATTGGTGAAAATCCGTGGGCCGCGCTCAAGCTGATGGTGAGCGGCGCGTTGGGCTCGACCTATGGCTGGGGTTACACGCTCTATTACGCTACCAACTTTATCTTCACCGGTCTTGCTGTCGCCATCGCGTTCCATGCGCGGCTTTTTAACATCGGTGGTGAAGGTCAGGCCCTCATCGGCGGTCTGGGTGTGGCTGTGATCTGCCTGTTCATTCCCTGGCCGCATTGGACGCTGGCGCTTTTGGGCTCTGCGATCGGCGCTGCGCTCTTTGGTGCGGCATGGGCCGCAATTCCTGCATTCCTGCAGGCCAAGCGCGGCAGCCACATCGTGATCACGACGATCATGTTCAACTTTATCGCGGCTGCTGTCCTCAACTACTTCCTTATCGGCGCGCTCAAAGCCCCCGGGATGGAACCGGCAACCCCCCGCTTCCCCGAAGCCACACACCTGCCGTCCTTTCAGGACATGTTCAACTTCGGCGAAACGACATTCTTCCGTGGCGCGCCAGCCAACGTCACTTTCTTTGTCGCCATCGCGGCCTGTCTGTTCCTCTGGATCCTGATCTGGAAAACGCGGCTTGGTTATGAAATCCGGTCCTTCGGACACTCGGAATCGGCTGCAAAATATGCGGGCATCAGCCCGACGAAAATCATCATGGTCACCATGCTTATTTCAGGCGGTCTCGCCGGAATGATGGCCATCAACAACGTGCAGGGCGAGGCCGAACGGCTGGTCCTGAACGCAGTGGAGGGGGCGGGCTTTATCGGCATCGCCGTCGCACTCATGGGGCGCAGCCATCCTTTCGGGGTATTGCTGGCGGCCCTTCTTTTCGGCTTTCTATATCAAGGCGGCGCAGAACTCGCCCTATGGACGTCGATCCCCCGTGAGCTGATTATCGTAATACAGGCCTTGGTAATCCTCTTCACGGGTGCACTGGACAATATGGTGCGCATGCCGCTCGAGCGGCTATTCCTGGCAATGAGGAGAGCAAAAACATGACAGGACAATTCAAAGTCGGTGTCGATGATGACACCGGAGCAGACCTGGGCTTTGTGCTCAGCTGTCTGGCACTTGGCCTGATTTCGATGGAAGAACTCCACCAGTGGGTTCACCACGTGATCGACCAAACCCCAGCAGCAGACGTGCCGCCGCATCTGGTGGCACTGCTGTCGCTGCAACGCCCGACAAGCGTGTTGATGCCGGCAGAAACCGTGATGCCCCGCGTGCCGCATGATCCGTTCATCACAGATGACCGGTTTGATGCGATGCTGGGCTTGCAGTTCTTCCTGCGCAAAGACAAAACGCAGGCGGTCGATATCACCCAAGCAGAGGCCGAAGCCGCCCTGCGCCGCAATCCAGAGGTCGCTGATCGCTTCTTTGACCTCTTTCCCTTCCTGATGGAGAAAGCTGCCTAAATGGATTTTGCGACCCTTTTGCAGATGCTGGACGCCACGCTGCGTCTGGCAACCCCGCTTCTTCTGGCCTGTCTTGCAGGTCTGTTTTCCGAGCGGGCCGGTATTTTTGATATCGGGCTTGAGGGCAAAATGCTGGCAGCAGCTTTCCTGTCGGCCGCCATTGCCGCTGTGACGGGCAATGTGTGGCTGGGGCTTTTGGCAGGCATCGGTGCGTCGCTGATCCTGTCGGCGGTCCATGGGCTCGCCTCGATTACCTTTCGCGGGAACCAACTGATCTCGGGTGTCGCGATCAACTTTCTGGCGGCGGGTCTTACGGTCGTCATTGCGCAAAGCTGGTTCGCCCAAGGCGGGCGGACCCCGCAACTGTCGGGCGATGCGCGGTTCACCGCGATTGAACTGCCCTTCGCCGAAGCACTCCAGAACGTACCCGTTATCGGACCAATCTACTACGAACTGATTTCCGGACACACGATCCTTGTCTATGTCGCCCTGCTCATGGTGCCGCTGACTTGGTGGATCCTGTTCCAGACCCGCTTTGGTCTGCGCCTGCGCGCAGTGGGCGAAAATCCCGCCGCCGTAGATACCGCAGGCGTGTCGGTGATCTGGCTGCGTTTCGCCGCTGTTGGCATCTGTGGCGTCCTCTGCGGCATCGCCGGCGCCTACCTTGCAACAGCCCTGCAAGCGAGCTTTGTCAAAGACATGAGCGCGGGACGCGGCTACATCGCGCTGGCCGCGTTGATTTTTGCCAAATGGCGGCCGTGGTACGCGCTCTACGCCTGCCTGCTCTTTGGTTTCCTGCAGGCGATGTCCCTCCGCTCGGACGTGGTGGCGAATGTCGTCGGCTTCCAGGTGAACGGCCAGTTCCTTGATGTGCTGCCTTATATCCTGACGGTCGTCATTCTGGCCGGTTTTGTCGGCAAGGCGATCCCGCCACGCGCAGGGGGCGCGCCTTATGTCAAAGAACGCTAAAGACCTCGCCACCGTCATCAAAAAGGCGGCGGGTGATGCGCCTGTGCGTTTTGGTCTGATCCTTGGTTCAGGCCTCGGGCATATCGCGAACGAAGTGGACGGCATCGCCATCCCCTACACCGACTTGCCCGGCTTTCCGCATGCCGGCGTGTCAGGCCACAACCCCAACCTTGTCATCGGCACCCTTGAAGGTGTGCGCGTTGCCGTTTTCGGCGGACGTGCGCATTACTATGAAAGCGGGCGCGGTGACGCGATGCGCCTGCCTTTGGAGGTTCTGAGGGAACTGGGTGCCGATACGATGATCGCCACCAATGCGGCGGGGTCGATGCAGGTTGATATGCCGACAGGCTCCATTATGTGCCTGTCCGACCATATCAATTTCTCCGGCTTGAACCCGCTGATCGGCGAGCCGACCGACGCGCGCTTTGTGCCCATGAAAGACGCCTACGATCCCGCAATCCGCACGGCGCTGCATGCCGCCGCCAAAGCAGCCGACGTGGTAATGGCTGACGGTGTTTACGCTTGGTATTCAGGCCCCTCATTCGAGACCCCCGCCGAAATCCGCGCGATCAAGATGCTGGGGGCCGACGCGGTTGGCATGTCCACCGTCCCCGAAGTCATCCTTGCAAGGTTCCTTGGCCTCAAAGCCGCTGCAATCTCGACCATCACCAATATGGCAGCAGGGATGAGCGACGAGGCGATCAGCCACGAACATACCAAAGCCATGGCCCCGATCGGGGCAGCCAAGCTGGAAAAGGTTCTGCGCGGTTATCTGCGGTCTCTGTCCTAAGTCCAAAACCTGCGCAATCATAAGTCCACGTGGCAGAATTGCTGCGTTTGCATATCAAAACGGCTCACATCGTTTGACATGAACGCCTGTTAGGTTTTTGGTGTTTGCAACGGCACAAGCGCCCGGAACAGCTCATGCAAATTTACCTCCCTATCGCCGAGGTTTCGGTGAATATCTTCCTTTTGTTGGGGCTAGGCGGAATCGTGGGCGTTCTGTCGGGCATGTTTGGTGTCGGCGGTGGCTTTCTGATGACACCGCTGCTGTTCTTTATCGGCATCCCTCCGGCGGTTGCCGTCGCAACAGAAGCCAACCAGATCGTTGCATCTTCCTTCTCTGGCGTCCTTGCGCACCTGAAGCGAAAGACGGTGGATCTCAGGATGGGCACCGTGTTGCTGATCGGCGGTCTTGTCGGTTCGGGCCTTGGTATCACCCTTTTCAACTACCTCAAGGCGCTGGGTCAGGTCGAACTGCTGGTGCAGCTTTGTTATGTGGTGTTCCTTGGCATGATCGGCTCCATGATGTTCATCGAGAGCCTGAACGCGATCCGCAGGGCATCTAAACCGGGTGGGAGTGTACCCAAGCGGCGCAAGCACAACTGGGTTCACAACCTGCCCTTCAAGATGAAGTTCCGCGTATCCGGCCTCTATATCTCGGTTATTCCACCGCTGATGGTCGGGGTGCTTGTGGGTGTTCTGGCCGCCATCATGGGTGTCGGCGGTGGCTTTATCATGGTCCCTGCCATGATCTATCTGCTGGGGATGCCCACCAAAGTGGTGGTTGGTACGTCCCTGTTCCAGATTATCTTTGTGACTGCCTTCACCACCATGCTACACGCAACCACAAACTTCACGGTTGATGTGGTCCTCGCGGTGCTTCTTCTTGTGGGCGGCGTGATCGGTGCGCAGATCGGCACGCGGATCGGTGTGAAAATGAAGGCCGAGCAGCTGCGTATCTGGCTTGCTATCATGGTGCTTGCCGTATGCGGCAAGCTCGCGTTCGATCTGCTTGTCATGCCGAACGAGCTCTACTCTCTGGGCACGGGGGGGCACTCATGATCCGCCTTGTTGCGCTGCTGCTTTCGCTGGCCCTACCCGCGAAAGCCGAAGAGATTGTTCTGGGATTAAGCAAGGATGAGGTCGCAATTACGGCGACGTTCGATGGTTCGGAAATCCTGATCTTTGGGGCTATCAAGCGTGATGGTCCGGTCGAGGTTCCGGGCGATCTGGGGGTGATCGTCACGATTGCTGGCCCCGATGAACCAGTCACTGTCCGCAAGAAAGACCGCCGCCTTGGCATCTGGGTAAATACCGAATCCGTAGAAGTGGATGTTGCACCCACATTCTATGCCGTTGCGACGAACCGGCCATTGGACGAAATTCTCACACCAGCCGAAGACCTGAACACGCGTATCAGTATGCAACGCGCGATCCGGTCTATCGGAGCGACCGCAGATAATGCACAAAGCTTTACAGAAGCACTGATCCGCATTCGTGGGTCGCAGGGGCTGTACCAGACCATCCCCGAGGGCGTTTCCGTAGCAGAAGAAGCGCTGTTCCGCGTGCTGATCCCGCTCCCTGCAAACCTGACCGAAGGTGACTATGTGGCCGAGATCTACCTAACGCGCGATAAGCAGATCATTGATCTCTACACAACGACAATTGCTGTCAAGAAGGTGGGGCTGGAACGCTGGCTCTACAACCTCGCGCATGAAAACCCTTTCCTTTACGGGTTGATGTCGTTGTCGATCGCCATCGCAGCAGGCTGGGGTGCATCCGCCGCATTCAGCGCTTTCCGCCGTTAACCGCGCCCGATATGCGGCATCTTTGTCGCCATCACCATCATGGATTGCACATTCGCCTCAGGCGGCAATGTCGCCATGTGAAACACCGACCGCGCCACATCTTCAACCGCCATGCTGGGCAGCGGATCCAAACCCTGCGCGGCGCGCGTTTTTTCTAGTTTCAGTACCAGATCGGTGCGCGCGTTGCCGATATCAATCTGCCCGCAGGCAATATCAAATGCCCGCCCATCCAGCGACAGCGTCTTGGTCAGCCCGCTCACACCATGCTTGGTTGCCGTATAGCAGACCGACCCCTCACGTGGCGTAAAGGCCGAGATTGATCCATTGTTGATGATCCGGCCACCTTGCGGCGTCTGCCCGCGCATCTGGCGAAACGCCGCGCGCGCGCAGAGAAACATCCCAGTCAGATTGACGTCCAACACCGCTTTCCAGTCGTCCAGTGCGATCTTGTCGATGGTCGTCTGCGGCCCGAACATGCCAGCGTTATTGAACAGCACATCGAGATGACCGAAGCTGGCAAAAGCGACGTCAACCGCCGCCTCATCCGTGACGTCGCATGGCATCGGCACCGCGTTGTCATGGGAAATCTCGGCCAGTGCATCCGCTCGCCGCGCGATCAACCCGACGCGCCAACCTTGGGCCAGAAAATACTCTGCCGTGACGCGGCCAATACCGCTGCTGGCCCCTGTGATGATGATGGTTTTCATATCTCTTCGCTCCTCAACTCAAGCGGGGCCGCCGGCACCTCAAGATCATCCACGCGCAACACCCCCTGCGGGCGCGCCAGACGATTGCGCACAACCCAGCGCAACTGGGTTTCCGCCCGCGTGATCGCCACATAGGCAAGGCGTTTCCAAAGCGGCTGCCCCGCCTCGACCCGCCCCATGCGCGAGGCCGCGTAAATATCAGGCGCAAAGACCTGCACCGTGTCCCACTGCGAGCCTTGCGCCTTGTGGATCGTCACCGCCGCCCCATGCAGAAACGTCGCCCCCATGCGGGCCGCAAAAGGGATAAAGGGCTCTTCGTCACCCTCTTGTTCAATCTTGACGATGCTCGCCGCACTCACCTGCGGGTCCTCGGCGCCCATCACATGCAAACGCGAAAATCCCGGTTTGCGGCCCGGCCCAAGGTAAATGACCTGCGCGCCCTTGATCAGGCCACGCGCCTCCAGATCAAGGCGCTTTTTGCGGTGCTTCAAAGGCAGTTCGATGCCGTCACAGATGAGGGGCTCGCCTGCCAACAACTCATCCACGGGTGCGGCAAAGGCTGCGCGGAACGCATGGATCAAACGGATGCGCGTCGCGTTGCGCCACACCAGACAGGGCGAGCGCGCCATCAGATCGGCCTCAACCCGCTGGGCCATCACGACACGTTCATCCACCTTGGACGCCTCTTCAACCATCCGCTCAAAGCCATAAAAATCAAGCTGCGGGTCAGCCAGAGCATGGGCCAGATCAAGGATCGGGTTGCCCGCATCCTGCCGGTGTATGCGGTTCAGGGTCAGCACGCGGGGTGCTGGCAAAGTCTCGAACACCATCCCGCCAGAGGATTGGACAGGCGGCAATTGCGCCGGATCACCGAACAACAAAAGCGTCGGGAAAATCTCTTTCAAATCCGCGAACTGCTTTTCGTCCAGCATCGAACTTTCATCGACAAAGCCGATGTCCAAAGGCTCTTCGCGCCGCTTCCATCCGGTGATGAAATCGCTCCCGCGCAGGCCCGCCGCAGCAAGTGCGGCAGGTACAGATTTATTGATCTGAAAAGACGCAAATGCACGGTCAAGCGCGATATCACTCAGCCCCTCGATCTCGGGCCTGTCCCCTTGTCCTGCCAGCCATTCGGCCACCTTTTCATATTCCGGGTCATAGACAGGCGTATAAAGAATGCGGTGGATAGTGGTCGCGGGTACGCCCCGATTGCGCAACACACTGGCGGCCTTGTTCGTGGGTGCAAGAATAGCCAGCGTGCGCCGGTCCTTGCGCTTGCGTCCTTCCCAATCGCCGGAAATCACATCGACGCCCGCCTCTTCCAGCGCGCGGTACAGCTTGGCCAACAGCATCGTTTTGCCCGACCCCGCCTTGCCAATCACCGCCAGCACCGACGTGCTGTCGGACTGTGGCGGTTGCAGCAGGTGATCGTCCAGATCAACGCCAGATTGGCGCAATGCGACGGCGATATTGTCCCAGGCCTCGGCCTGATCGTCAGAGAATGTGATGGTGGGCGCGTTCATGCTGCGACTGTATCGGGACAGCAAAGGCGCTGCTAGCGCATTCGCCACGGATAAGGGCTAGGTCCTGCGCGCAGGTTCGGCTTTGGCGGCAAGCCCTAGCATAGCGTCATGCTCGCCTTGGTGGTGACGCGCATCCGGGGCAGGGCTTGATGCAATCTCAACCTGTGCGACAAGTTCGGCCTCTTCCAGCTGCGCCCGCAACATTGGCAAATCATTGTCGCGCGCAAAACTGCGCAGATCGGCCAGTACATCAATGATCCAATCGCGTCCCATGATGCACCGTCCCTACAAAGTATTAAGGAATAATTAATATTTCTGGTCGGTCGGCGGTTCCCGTCGCGAACGCAAAAGGCGCTACCGTTTCCGGCAACGCCTTTCTTGGGAAAATAGGGGTAGGCCTAGCGCATCCGCGAGGCTTCCAACGTATCCTCAAAGGTGCGCAAACCCATTTTCGGCGCCTGCACAAGCACAGCCATATTGCCCGGCTTGTGCTCGTTGCGGCGCATCTTGGTATGGGCCTGCGGGATCGCATCCCAACCAAAGCATTCCGACATGCACGGATCAAGCCGCTGCTCCAGCATCAGCTTGTTGGCCGCGCTCGCCTGTTTGAGATGGGCAAAGTGGCTGCCCTGCAAACGTTTCTGGTGCATCCACATATAACGCACGTCGAAGGTACAGTTGAAACCGGTAGTGCCGGCACAAATCACGACCATGCCGCCCTTTTTGCAAACAAGGGACGATACGGGGAATGTCGCCTCACCGGGGTGCTCGAACACCATATCAACGTTCACACCTTTGCCTGTAATCTCCCAGATCGCCTTGCCGAACTTGCGGGCCTCTTGCAGCCAGGTGTTGTATTCGGGCGTATTCACCGTGGGCAATTGGCCCCAGCAACTGAAATCATTCCGGTTGATGACACCCTTCGCCCCCAGTGACATCACAAACTCGCGCTTGCTTTCGTCGCTGATCACGCCAATCGCATTCGCGCCAGCCGTGTTAATCAACTGGATCGCATAAGACCCCAAACCGCCAGACGCCCCCCAGACCAGCACGTTCTGGCCGGGCTTAAGGTCATGCGGCTCGTGGCCGAACAACATCCGGTACGCGGTCGCGAGTGTGAGCGTGTAACAAGCGCTCTCTTCCCATGTCAGATGCTGTGGACGATGCATC
>NZ_DASYOK010000019.1:0-6934 GCF_036007805.1 Yoonia sp. | reverse complement strand
ACCGTCAGGTCACGCAAAAAGATCGCCGTGCTGGCTTGGTCCGTCAGTGTGCTTCCCGAACGCAATGGACAACTCTAGACATCCAGGAAATTTGCCCCACTCATGTTGTATAGAACTGTTGGCATTTTTGCCCGCGCGTGGGACAACCTTCGTCAACGATTTCATTCTTGGACAAGCACGCAACAAACATGACAAAAACCGCACTCATTACAGGCATCACCGGGCAAGATGGCTCTTACCTTGCTGAATTCTTGCTCGAAAAAGGGTATGAGGTGCATGGTATCAAACGCCGCGCGTCCTCTTTCAACACCCAGCGGGTCGATCACATCTATGAGGACCCCCATGTCGATAACGCGCGTTTCAAGCTGCACTATGGTGATCTGACCGATACCTCGAACCTGACACGCATTCTCTCCGAGGTTCAGCCCGATGAGGTCTATAACCTTGGTGCCCAATCCCATGTCGCGGTGAGTTTCGAGGCGCCAGAATACACCGCCGATGTCGATGGCATCGGGACACTGCGGCTTTTGGAAGCCATCCGTTTTCTGGGCCTTGATAAAAAGACCCGTTTCTATCAGGCCTCCACATCCGAACTCTACGGCCTTGTCCAAGAGACGCCCCAACGCGAAACAACGCCCTTCTACCCACGCTCGCCCTACGCGGTTGCAAAGCTCTATTCCTACTGGATGACGGTGAACTACCGCGAGGCTTACGGGCTTTATGCCTGCAACGGCATCCTTTTTAACCACGAAAGCCCGCGGCGCGGCGAAACCTTTGTGACGCGCAAGATCACCCGCGGTTTGGCGCATATCGCCCAAGGGTTGGAGCCGTGTCTTTACATGGGCAATATCGACAGCCTGCGGGACTGGGGCCATGCCAAGGATTACGTGCGTATGCAGTGGATGATGCTGCAGCAAGACCAGCCCGAGGATTTTGTCATCGCCACCGGCAAGCAACATTCTGTGCGTGACTTTATCAACTGGTCCGCCGCGGAACTGGGTTTGACGCTGGAATTTACCGGCGAAGGTGTGGATGAGGTGGCCACGGTCGCCAGCATCGCCGGCGATATGGCCCCTGCCCTGAAGCCGGGCGATGTGATCATGCGGATCGACCCGCGCTATTTCCGCCCCGCCGAAGTTGAAACACTGCTTGGCGATCCTTCCAAAGCCAAGCAGAAACTTGGCTGGGAGCCGCAGATTACCGCCCAGGAGATGTGTGCCGAAATGGTGGCCGAAGATCTGAAAACTGCCCGCAGGCACGCGTTTCTCAAGGCGAACGGGATGGACGTACCCGTCGCATATGAGAGCTGAGATGGCGGGGATGCAAAAGGTATACGTGGCAGGCCATCGCGGCATGGTTGGCGGCGCCATCCTGCGCCAGTTGAAAGAACGCGGGGATGCAGAGATCATCACACGTACTCATGCAGAACTGGACCTGACAGACCAATCAGCGGTGCGCGATTTCATGCAGGCCGAGAAGCCCGATGTCGTCATCCTTGCCGCAGCCAAAGTGGGCGGCATCCATGCCAACAACATCTTCCCCGCTGATTTTATTTATGAAAACCTGATGATCGCCAGCAATGTCATCCATCAGGCCTATGCTGCCGGCGTGACACGTCTGCTGCAACTGGGATCGTCTTGCATCTATCCGCGCGACGCAGCCCAGCCGATGCGGGAAGACGCGCTGTTGACGGGGACGCTCGAACCCACAAATGAACCTTATGCTGTGGCCAAGATCGCAGGCATCAAGCTTTGCGAAAGCTACAACCGTCAGCATGGCGTCGATTATCGCAGTGTGATGCCGACCAATCTTTACGGCCCCGGTGATAATTTCCACCCTGAAAACAGCCATGTCCTGCCCGCGCTGATGCGCCGCTTCCATGAAGCCGCACAGCAAAACCGCGATGAGGTTGTGATCTGGGGCAGTGGCACGCCACGACGCGAATTCCTGCATGTCGATGATATGGCCGCGGCCTCGCTCTTTGTGCTGGACCTGCCAAAGGCCGGCTATGACGCCAACACCGAACCAATGCTGAGCCACATCAACGTGGGCACGGGCACCGATATTTCGATCCTTGAACTGGCGCAGGCCCTCGCAAAGGTCACAGGGTTTCAGGGCCGGATCACAACCGATCCTTCCAAACCTGACGGAACGCTGCGCAAACTGATGGATGTGGGACGACTGGCCAAAATGGGCTGGCGCGCGCAGATCAGTCTTGAGGATGGGATTGCGGGAACCTACCAATGGTATCTGGCGAATTTGGAAAACTTAAGGGATTAGACAGCTATGGCGCATAAGATCAATCCAGTTCTGCTCTGCGGTGGCGCAGGGACACGGCTTTGGCCATTGTCGCGCAAATCCTACCCCAAGCAGTTTGTGAAACTGATCGGCGAAGAAAGCCTGTTTCAGGCCTCTGCGCAGCGGCTGACAGGGGCGGATTTCGCAGCACCCTCGGTCGTGACAGCCGCGGATTTCCGGTTTGTTGTCTTGGAACAATTGGCAGCAGCGGAAATCTCCCCTGCCGATATCCTGATCGAACCTGCTGCCAAAAACACCGCCGCCGCGATTTGTGCTGCCGCATTGGCGCTGGAGGCCCGCACACCCGGCGCGCTGATGCTGATCGCGCCGTCGGACCACGTGATCCCTGACGCAGACCGGTTTCGCGCGACGGTCGCGGCCGCTGTGCCCGCCGCGCTGGATGGCCAACTGGTCACCTTTGGCATCCGGCCAGACCGTCCCGAAACAGGCTATGGCTGGCTCGCCCTGTCAGACGCGCCAACCGCTGATTTTGCACCAACACCTCAGCCTTTGCAGGGTTTCGTGGAGAAGCCTGATCTTGCGACAGCCGAGACACTCTTAGCCGGCGGCATGCACCTGTGGAACGCAGGTATTTTCCTGTTCTCGACAACCACGATCCTTGCCGCCTTTGCCGCGCATGCACCCGAGGTTCTGGCCGCGACCCGCGCCGCCTTTGAGGCCGCCGAGGCCGATCTCTCCTTTACCCGCCTCGCCCCCGACGCTTGGGCCGGTTGCCCGGAAATTTCAATTGACTACGCCGTGATGGAGCAGGCCAAGAACCTGACCGTCGTGCCCTATGGCGGCGCATGGTCCGACCTTGGCGATTGGCAGGCCGTTTGGCGCGACGGCAAGGCGGATGCACAGGGAGTTGTTACATCCGGTCCTGCCACCTCCATCGACTGCAAAGACACACTGCTACAGGCAACCAGCGGTGCACAACAACTGGTTGGTATCGGACTGGAAGGTCTGGTCGCCATCGCAATGCCCGATGCCGTTCTGATCGCGCACAAAGACCGCGCGCAGGACGTCAAACAGGCGGTTGTCAAACTCAAGGCCGCCGCTGTCCCCCAAGCCGAAACCCTGCCGCGCGACTACCGCCCTTGGGGGTGGTACGAAAGCTTGGTGGTCGGGACGCGTTTTCAGGTAAAACGGATCGTCGTGCATCCGGGTGCTGCCCTGTCATTGCAAAGTCACCATCACCGTGCCGAACACTGGATTGTCGTGGAAGGCACCGCAAAAGTGACGATCGACGACAACGTCCAGCTTTTGAGCGAAAACCAATCCGTCTATATCCCGCTGGGTGCGGTGCACCGCATGGAAAACCCCGGCAAGCTGCCACTGACACTGATCGAGGTACAGACAGGGGGCTATCTGGGCGAGGACGATATCATCCGCTACGACGATGTGTATGCCCGCGGTCAAGGAGCAAAAGGATGAGTGCGCTGACCTGTTTCAAAGCCTACGACATCAGAGGGCGGCTTGGCATCGACCTTGATGCCGAAATCGCCTACCGCATTGGCCGCGCCTTTGCCGAAGCCTTGGACGCCAAGAGTGTCGTCCTCGGGCGTGATGTCAGGGCCTCGTCTGAAGAACTCGCCACAAGTGTCGCGCGCGGCTTAATGGATGCGGGATGTGATGTGCTTGATCTGGGGCTTGCAGGCACCGAAGAGATGTATTTCGCCACAACCCACTTCAAAGCGGATGGCGGCATCTGCGTGACGGCCTCGCACAATCCGATGGATTATAACGGGATGAAAATGGTGCGGGCGGGGTCTGCGCCATTGGATGCAGCGAACGGGTTGGCGCGGATCAAGACGCTGGCCGAGAACAATGAATTCGCGGATGCAGGCACCACTGGTACGCTGCGTGATGTCGCAGCCGAAGCGCGTGTCGCGTATGTGGATTGCATGATGTCTTTTCTTGATCGAGACGCACTCAAGCCCCTCAAGATATTGGTGAACGCCGGTCACGGGACAGCAGGGCCAACCTTTGATGCCATCGCTGCACGGCTTGCCACACTTGGCGTGCCCCTCGTTTTCGAACGGCTTTTCCATACGCCCGATGGCACCTTCCCCCAAGGCATTCCAAACCCGCTGTTGCCCGAAAACCGCCCTGCGACAGCATCGGCCGTCATCCAATCAGGCGCCGATTTCGGCGTCGCATGGGACGGTGACTTTGACCGCTGTTTCTTCTTTGACCACGCAGGCAATTTCATCGACGGGGAATATGTCGTGGGGCTCTTGGCCGAGGCGTTTTTGGCCAAAGAACCGGGCGCGAAAATCATCCATGACCCGCGCATCATCTGGAACACCCAAGACATCGTCAGCAAAGCAGGCGGGAAGGCCGTGCAATCACCCACAGGCCACGCCTTTATCAAGCAGGCGATGCGCGATGAGAACGCAATTTACGGCGGTGAAATGTCAGCGCACCACTATTTCCGTGACTTCGTGTTTTGTGACAGCGGGATGATCCCTCTGCTGCTGGTTGCCGAACTGGTCAGCCGCAATGGCCCTCTTGCGGATCTCGTGGCGGAGCGCAAGATCGCTTTCCCGTCGTCAGGAGAAATCAATTTCTCGCTGGACGATCCAAAGGCCGCAATCGCGCGTGTGCGTGCGGAATATGCCCCTCAGGCCACCGCGATCGACGAAACAGACGGGCTTGGCATGATTTTGGGGGATTGGCGGTTCAATCTGCGCAGCTCGAACACCGAGCCGATTGTCCGCTTGAATGTCGAAGCGCGGGGAGATGCAAGTCTGGTCAGCGCAGGTGTTGCGCATTTGACCAAGCTTCTCGTTCTCTGAGCATGCGATAGGGACGTCAAAGTCGGGGCGCAGGACTAGGTCTCTCGCGATCTTTGCCGAAAGGCACGCACCGCTGGTACGGAAACCAGATAGGACCCGAAGAAAGCGGCGAGAAACGCCAGCACCGCCAGAAACGCAGCGCGGTTATTGTCCCACAAAATCACCCCGATCACCTGCGGCGCGATAACGAATGGCGCAAGCACAAGTGTCGTCAGTGGATTGGCAATCCGGCGCCGCTTTCGCCCAAGAAAGCAAATCTCCAATCCGCGCATGACCAGCTGGTGAAAGTGTAAACGGTCCGGCGACATCGCGTCTTTCTTCAATCTGCTGCGCCGATACATCGCAAAAAGCGTATCAGCGAGCGGCCAGAACAATGTCAGCAAGATCGCCCATGCGGACACTGCGGGTGCAAAGATCAGCACGGCAATACCAAACCAAGAGAGCACAAACCCGATTGTATAGGCGCCAGCATCCCCGAGGAAAATCAAACCGAATGGGAAATTCACCAAAAAGAAACCAAAGACGACGGCAGCAAGCATCATGCTCAGCATGACCATTGTGTCATGCCCTGCCTGCAGCGAAATCAGAGCGATAGAAACCGACGCGCCGATCGCAGTCATTGCCGCAAGACCGTTGACGCCATCAATCAGGTTAAACCCGTTCGCAACGCCCGCTGTGATCAGCAACGTGAAAGGAACACCAAAGATCCAGTATTGCAGCAGCAGGTCGAAATACGGCACGCTAATGCGCGGGAGCCAAGTGCCAAAAAGCATAACGACAATCAAACTGGCCAGACAAACCGCCAGCAGCCGCCCGCGTGGCGAAACCCGAAAGCCCAAATCTTCGCTCAACCCGACAAAGAAAATCAGCGCCGTTGCGATGATAAATCCAACATAGTTTTGCACAATCGTGTCTGGTGCAAAACCAACACTCAGGGCCAAAGCAAGAAAGATCGCAAAGCCCCCGATGCGCGGTGTTGGTTGTGAATGCATTGATTGCACGGCATTTTCATCGTCGTCACGGCCACACAACCAAGGGAAAATCTGCGCGAGTGCAATCAGCCCCAAGCACCCCACGAATGATATCAAGACCAGGTAGCCCAGAGAATACTGCAAGAGCGGGGCCGCGTCAGACTGCATCAATTCCGCCAAATTTTCAATTCTAGATAGATTTACAGGGCCTCTTATACAGCAACACAGCCATCTTCAACAGCCATCTAGGACAACTCTGGCTTGCGACGCCACACGATTCCGCCTGCGCCGATCACGCAGGTTGGCTCTAATATGCTGGAGTAATTTGCCGTCCTGATCACATCTGCCGCAAGGCCTGCCGCAAGCAGCACCCTAGAAAGGCACGTCATCGGCCTTGTCCGCGCTGACCACATATTGCGCCACTACATGCTTTGATCCAGCCTTATCGAATGCGATCACCAGCTTGTCACCCTCAATCCCGGTCACTTCGCCATAGCCGAATTTTTGATGGAACACGCGCGCGCCTTCGGTAAAGGCGCTGACCGCATCCAGATCAATCGTCATATTGCGTGCTTCGGACGGCATCGCCATACCGCGCTGCTGGCTGCGCGACTGCAACCGCCGCCAGCCGGGAGAGTTATACACATCCGCACTATGCGCCTTTTCATGCAGGTCGGACCCTACCATGCCCGCCATTGCCGGCGATGCGCTTGCCGCCATACCCGCCGCACCATAGCCACCACCATAAAGGCCCGGCGGCGTCAGCACCTCGACATGATCCACTGGCAACTCGTCAATGAAACGCGACGGCATTGCCGATTGCCATTGGCCATAAACACGCCGGTTCGCGGCGAAAGACACAGT
>NZ_DASYOK010000018.1:0-8177 GCF_036007805.1 Yoonia sp. | reverse complement strand
GCCAAGTGGCTCGACACGAACGGACCCGAGCCTGATACTGTGCTGGCCGAGATCATGACGCCCTATGAGATCGGGATCATGGACCGGCTAGCAGCACGGCTTCCGATCAAGTATCAATACCGCGGATTAAACGGCCTGCGTGAATATGCACGCCTTTGGACGATGTTTCCCGAACTGCTGGGTGAAGCGCCGCCGCAAGACGTGCTTGAGCTGTCATGTGGGGCCTGCGGGATTTTTGATGTCCTTTCGCGTTATGGGCACAACGTGAAATCCTATGACTATCTGGATAAGGACGCAAAGAACCCGCTTGGCACATCATATGCCGGAATTCACAAGGCATTGGGGGTCGCGTGTCAGCATTTTGACGGGCGCGCGCGCCCCTATGGTTTTGCACCTGACAGTTTTGACATCGTGTTGGTGCATCAAGCCCTTGATGCTTATGGCGCGGTCGCGGAGTGGCACCAGATTGTCGCTGACCTGCTTGTGATCGCAAGGCGGTCGGTCGGGCTGGTTCTGAACCCGCCTGCAGGCAAGGATCAGGAAAACCGTGAAAAAGGCACGGCCTTTATCAACGAGATGAAAGACACATACGGTGCAATCGTGTCGCAGTGTCCGGAAACGGGGCTTCCGACGCTTGTGATTCACAAGAACCACAACTGACCACGGCAGCACGCCAAGCCGGACGGGCGCCTTATGCTGCCTTAGCCTGCATCACGCGGCCACCCCGCCCGCCTTGGCACTCTGACTGCCAGCATGGGCTTGAGAAGTGGTGAGCGGAACCGGTTCAGGTCCAACGCTTCATGCACGCCTGTCACCACTTCGCCGTTCAGTTGGGTTTGCACTGCGGACCGCGAATAGAATGGCGCGTCCAGCATGGGCAGCACTTGTTTCGGAACAACGCCCGGATCGGCGCGGGTTTCGCGCATGACCTGCCAGAGAGAGCGTTTGAAGCGTGTCCTAGGTGGCGCATCGACGATTTTCGCGCGCCCGTCACTGTCAAAGGCGATCGCGGTGTCGAGCGTTGAGCCATCGCGGCGCACGGCGTCGTAGATACAGGTCGCACCTGCTTTGGTCGGATAGCGGCCCCATGTCCAGAAGCTGAAATCCTCTTCCAGTGACCTTGTGCCGAAATTGGCGTCGAAGTAGCCGTGGCCGGACCATTGCCAGCCTTTTGCTTCCAGTTCGACCTTGATGTCGGACGACGGCGCGAAGGGCCGCCAGATATGCGCGCCGTCAGGTGTCAGCGGCAATTCCACGTTAGTCATCGCATGGGGCGTGATCGTAATTTGCCCCCGCACGCGGCTGATCAGGGGCGGGCTGCTGATCTCGTTGATGTCGATCACCAGATCGCGGCCCGTCCAATGCATCGACGAAGGCCCCACCTGAAACGTGTCGGGTGTTGTGTGCAGCGCTGCACGCCCGCGGTCCGTCATCGTGAACCGCCCGCCCGGTCCATAGGTGGCTACGTTGATGCAGCAGTGGTTGGCGGGGTCGCGGCGCCCCGACCACGCATACCACGGTGAAAACACCGATCCGATGAACCCTATGACAGAGACCGCTTTCGTCCCACAGTCGCTGATTCCGTCGATGTACCACCACGCGTAGCCGTTGGGCGGGACATCAAGGTGGAAGCATGGTCCGTCATGATCGCCGCGGCCGCGTGCTGGCCTGAGAGCGTCGCCATCGGCACCCCCGCTCCCGGGTGCGTCCCGCCCCCGCAGAGGTAAAGCCCCGGCAGCGGCGTGCGTGCCGTCGGGCGTTTGAAAGCGGCCATCATGCCGTGCGGGCTCCGCCCGTAAAGGGAACCGAGGCTCGCTGGAAACAGCGCGTCGAACCCCTGCGGCGTGGTCAGCGCCTCCGGCCCCGGCGTCGGGCTGAAGGTCAGACCGAAGGCGCGGAAACGCTTGAAAATCTGTGTCTGACATGGGGGTTTTTCCTTTTCAGGGGCGCGCGGCACAGGCGGGCCGTTCATGATGATCTCGAACCGTTGCAGGGCGTCGGGTGCGACGGCCCCGTGATCCTGTGCGCAAAGATAGAGGGTGGCGTCGGTGGGCATTTCGCCATTGGCGAGCGCTTTGAATTCGGCTTTGGGATCGTGCCCGAAAAACACGGTGTGATGTTTGAGTGCGACACCGTCAGGGACAGCGGCAAAGGCGTGCACAAAGGCCGACAGGCTGCGGGGTGTTGTGTGTTTTGGCTGCACCGCGTCTTTCGCGCCCTCGCCAAGGAGACCGGTTTCCAGTGCGCGCGGATCGCCGTTGAACAGCACCATATCTGCGGGAAAGTGTCCTGTGGCGGTTTGCACACCATTGATCCGCCCGTTCTGCCGCGTGATCCGCGTGGCGGGCGTGTTGTAGTGGAAGGTTGCGCCACGTGCTTGCGCCAGTCCGGCAATGGTTTGCGCCAGTTGATGCATCCCGCCCTTCACGGACCAGACGCCTTGTGCCTCGGCCTGCCAGATCAGCGCCAGAATAGCGGGCGAGGCATAGGGTGAGCCGCCGACATAGGTGGCGTAACGGCCGAAAAGCTGTGCAAGGCGCGGATCGCGAAACGAGTGTTGCAGCAATCCGGCCAAGGTGCGGTGCGGGGCCATGGCAGGGATCAGGCCGGGCTGGCGCAGCACGGTTTTCGTGATCGCCCATTGGTCGGGTTCGGGCGTGCGCATCATCGGCGCATCGAAAGCATCAAACAGGCGTTTGGCGCGGGCCGAGAAGGCCGCGAACTCCTGTCCTGCTTTCGGTCCGAAGGTGGCAGTCACATTGGCAAGGCTTTGCGCAGGATCGGCGTCAAGATCAAGCATTGTGCCGTCGTCCCAGTAATGCCGCGCGAGTGTGGTCAGCGGTTCAAGCGTGAGGTGGTCACTGAGGACCTCATCCACATCGGCGAACAGCCCCTCGAACACCGGCCGCATCGTCAGGACAGTCGGGCCTGCATCGACCGGCCCGGCATCTGAAGCGACCGTGCGCATTTTGCCGCCCGGGGCGCTGTGCATATCCAGCACCGTCACATTGCAACCCTGATGGGCCAGCCGCAGTGCAGCGGCCAATCCGCCGATTCCGGCGCCGACAACAACAATTTTGGGGGAATCCGCTTTCATCCGGCCCTGAGTCTTTTGTTACGTTTGATTTACATTGACATATGTAAACTAAAATAGACACTATAGATTGCAAAGGAGACGTCCATGAGAATCTCGGAACGGATTGACGCGACCATGGCAGCGGCCATCAAGGCAGGCCAGGGTGGTGTTGCGCCGGCGAAACTGGCGGCGGCGCTGGAATATGCGGTCACCCCGGGTGGCGCGCGGATCAGGCCGACGATCCTGACCTCTGTGGCGATGGCCTGTGGCGATGACCGCCCTGAATTGACTAATGCCGCGGCGGTCGCCCTTGAAGTGATCCACTGCGCGAGCCTTGTGCATGACGATCTGCCCTGCTTTGACGATGCCGATATGCGGCGCGGGAAACCGGCGTTGCATCGGGCCTATTCCGAACCTTTGGCGGTGCTTGCGGGCGATAGCCTGATCATTATGGGATTTCAGGTGCTGGCCCGTGCTGCGGGCGATATGCCTGCGCGCGCGCTGCGTTTGATTGATATTCTGGGCACCCGCACGGGGATGCCCTTTGGCATTTGCGCAGGCCAAGGCTGGGAAAGCGAAGACAACATTGATTTGTCCGCTTACCATCAGGCCAAAACCGGTGCCTTGTTCATTGCCGCGACGCAAATGGGCGCTGTGGCTGCGGGGCAAGAGGCCGAACCTTGGGAAGAACTGGGTGCGCGCATTGGCGAGGCGTTTCAGGTCGCGGATGATTTGCGCGATGCGCTGTGCGATGAGGGTACTCTGGGCAAACCGGCCGGTCAGGATGATCTGCACGGTCGGCCCAATGCGGTGGCCTCTTACGGTGTTGCGGGTGCTGTAAAGCGTTTCGACGATATTCTCGGTGGTGCGATTTCCTCTATTCCTGCCTGTCCCGGCGAAGCGGCCCTCGCGCAGATGGTGCGCGCTTATGCCGACAAGCTGGTGCCTGCTGGCGCACGTGGCAGATCTACCGTCCCCGGCGAATAATGAAAGACGTTGATGCCCCCCTGCAAAAGCCTGCGTTGCCGCGTGGGGCGATGCGGCCTGCGGGGCGATTGACCCGTTTGGTCGCGTCGCGGGGTTTTCAACGTTGGGCAGCCCGCTTTCCGCTGACCCGCCGTATCGTACGAACCGAAGGTGAGGCGATGTTCGATCTGGTGGCGGGCTTTTGCCATAGCCAGATTTTGCAGGCCTTCGTCCGTTTTGACATGGCCGCGCTTCTGTTGGCCAATGAAATGAGCGCCGAAGCTTTGGCGCATGAACTGGATATCCCAAAAGACCGTCTTGTGGTCCTGCTCTCTGCATCTGTCGCGATCGGCCTTCTGAAGCGGCGTCGTTCGGGGCACTATGCGCTGACGACACGGGGCGCGGCCCTGGCGGGCGTGCCCGGCTTGCGCGGGATGATTGACCACCATGATGTGCTTTACCGCGATCTGGCTGATCCTGTTGCCTTTTTTCGGGGTGAGGTTGCGACCGAGCTTGCAGATTTTTGGCCCTATGTGTTCGGCGCTGGCGGTGCGACTGATCCAGAGACAACAGCGATTTATTCCCAGCTGATGGCGGATAGCCAGGCGCTTGTTGCGGAAGACACGCTTGCGATGGTCGGGCTTTCCGAAAGTAAAAATATCCTCGATGTGGGTGGTGGCACGGGGGCCTTTCTTGCCGCTGTCGGTGCCGCGCATCCGCATCTGCATCTGACACTTTTTGATCTGCCGGCTGTGGCCCCTGCTGCGGCAGAGCGTTTTGATGCGGCGGGTTTGCGTGACAGTACCACAATCGTTCCCGGCTCTTTTCGTGATGATCCTTTGCCGCAGGGCGCCGATATCATCAGTTTGGTCCGTGTCCTTTACGATCACGCCGATGAAACTGTGATCGCCTTGCTGAAAGCGGTGCATGATGCGCTGCCAGAAGGTGGCCGGATCCTGGTGTCAGAACCCATGACCGGAGGGGATAGCCCGCAGCGCGCGGGTGATGCCTATTTTGCCCTTTATTGCATGGCGATGCGCACCGGACGGGCGCGCTCTCAGGCTGAGATTGCGGCTCTGTTGGCGCAGGCGGGCTTTGCAGACGTGCAAACGCCAAAGCCGCGCCGCGCCTTTATTACATCCATTGTGACGGGTGTAAGGAAAAGTTGACACTTTATATGTCTAAATAAATTGACACTTTGATCTGTAAGGCTAAACTAGGACAGGACAGAGTGTTGTGATTTGGAATGTTCCAAAGCCGTGCACTGGGGAGAAAAGCGTTGGAAACAAAGGCCGTCATTCTATCAGCGCCAGGAAAGCTCGCGCTTGATCAGGTGGGAATCGTTCCCCCCGTGGCGGACGATATCGTGGTCGCGATCAAGCATTCCGGCATCTCCACAGGGACGGAAAAGCTTTTTTGGACCGGTGAGATGCCGCCATTCCCCGGCATGGGCTATCCATTGATCCCCGGATATGAAGCCGCTGGCGAAGTGATCGAGGCGGGTGCCGATAGCGGTTACCGCGTGGGCGAGCACGTTTTTGTGCCCGGCGCGAGTTGCTATGAGGGAGCCTTCGGGTTGTTCGGGGCAGCGGCGCAAACGCTGGTTACCAAAGCATCACGCGTGACCCGTATTGATCGGGGTCTTGGCGCTGCGGGTGCTTTGCTCGCTTTGGCCGCGACGGCGCGTCATGCGATGGCAGGCCCGAACAAGGCTGTGCCTGATCTGATTATCGGCCACGGCGTGCTGGGCCGTCTTCTGGCGCGACTGACCATTGCATCGGGAGCGCCTGCGCCGACGGTGTGGGAAGTTGACCCGATCCGCATGGGCGGTGCCCGCGGGTATGAGGTGACGACACCCGAGCAAGACAGCCGCCGCGATTACAAGTCCGTCTATGATGCCTCAGGTCGTGGCGATCTGTTGAACGACTGGATTGGCCGCATCGCCAAGGGTGGTGAGATTGTTCTGGCGGGGTTCTATACCGCGCCCCTGCAATTCGCATTTCCACCGGCGTTCATGAAAGAGGCGCGTTTTCGCATCAGTGCGGAATGGGCGGCGGACGATATGGTTGCCACCAAAGCCTTGGTCGAGGCGGGCACGTTAGAGCTTGCCGACTTGATCACACACCAACAGCCCGCAGAAGCCGCAGGGACAGCCTATGAAACGGCGTTCACTGATCCGGCCTGCCTGAAAATGATTTTGAATTGGGGAACCGCATGAAAGATGAAATTCCAAATCTGAAGGATTTCGACCAGCGTCTGCGTGACGAGGCCAATGAGGAGCATACGCTCGAAGTGCCTCAGGGCGAACCCACATCAAAGACCCAGATCATCGCGATCTACGGCAAGGGCGGGATCGGCAAATCTTTCACGCTGGCCAACCTTAGCCATATGATGGCCGAGATGGGCAAGCGCGTTTTGCTCATCGGCTGTGACCCGAAATCCGATACCACCAGCCTGCTGTTTGGTGGCAAAGCATGCCCCACGATTATCGAAACATCCGCAAAGAAGAAACTTGCGGGCGAAGAGGTTGCCATCGGCGATGTCTGCTTCAAACGCGGCGGTGTTTTCGCGATGGAACTGGGTGGCCCGGAAGTGGGTCGTGGCTGTGGTGGTCGCGGGATCATCCACGGGTTTGAATTACTTGAAAAGCTGGGCTTCCACGACTGGGACTTTGATTATGTCCTTCTGGATTTCCTTGGCGATGTTGTTTGTGGCGGCTTTGGCCTGCCGATTGCGCGCGATATGGCGCAGAAAGTTATCTTGGTTGCCTCAAATGATCTCCAATCGCTTTATGTTGCTAACAATGTCTGCTCGGCGGTCGAATACTTCCGAAAACTGGGTGGCAACGTTGGGGTCGCTGGACTTGTCATCAACAAAGATGACGGCACAGGAGAAGCGCAGGCTTTCGCCGAAGCTGTTAGCATACCTGTCCTTGCTGCAATCCCGCAAAACGATGACCTGAGAAAGAAAAGCGCGAACTATCAGATCGTTGGCACCCATCAAAGCGAATGGGGTCCAATGTTTGAAGGGTTGGCCGAGGCCGTGGGCATTGCCCCGCCTGTGCGCCCGAACCCGCTTGATCAAGATGGACTGCTGGGTCTGTTCGACGCCAAAGACACCGGCGGCGACTATCAACTTGTGCCCGCCACCGATGTCGACATGCGCGGCAAGAACGCCCAACCGAAAGAGAGCCTGGAGGTGATCTATGACGACGCCTGACGCCCGCAAAAATGTCGAGCGCGAAGTGCAAGAGATGCTTGCCCGCGCCACCCCCGCACAGATGAAACGCCTTCTGCGCGATATTATGATGGCGGCACCTGCCGCCAAGGAGCCTGTCAAATATGACGCATGAGACTGACACCCAAGGCTATGAGGTTGGCTATGATGATGCTGGGCAGGTCCAGATCATCGAAGGCGTGGCCCGTGAGCAGGCGTCTGAAGTTTTGGCCGCGTCCCAGCAGGCAACAGCGCTTGAGGGTGGTTGCACCGCAAGTGCGGGATCAATGGAGGCTGCCGCGCGTGCCGCGGGCAAATCCGAGATCCTTGATCAATATGCGAAGGATTATCCGCAAGGACCCCACGATCAACCGCAGAGCATGTGCCCTGCGTTCGGGTCTTTGCGTGTAGGCCTTCGGATGAAGCGTGTGGCCACGGTTCTGTCCGGTTCGGCTTGTTGTGTATACGGTCTCACGTTTGTTTCGCATTTTTACGGGGCGCGCCGGTCTGTCGGCTATGTTCCGTTCAATTCCGAGACATTGGTGACAGGTAAACTTTTCGAGGACATCCGCGAGAGTGTCCACGATATGGCCGATCCTGACCGCTATGACGCGATTGTTGTAACGAACCTTTGTGTGCCCACCGCATCCGGTGTGCCCCTGCGGTTGCTGCCCAAAGAGATTAACGGCGTACGGATCGTGGGCATCGACGTGCCCGGTTTCGGTATCCCGACCCACGCCGAGGCCAAGGATGTGCTGGCGGGTGCGATGCTGCAATACGCGCGCGCAGAGATTAAGGCAGGCCCCGTTGCCCGCCCTGTGGGTGGTAAATCCGACCGTCCAAATGTGGCCTTGCTGGGCGAGATGTTCCCTGCTGATCCCATGATGATCGGCGCGATGCTGGCCCCCATGGGCCTTGC
>NZ_DASYOK010000017.1:0-25730 GCF_036007805.1 Yoonia sp. | reverse complement strand
TGTCAGGATTGCACCTGTGTAGCTGGTTGTGCCTGTTCCTGCGGTGGCGAAGTTAGCGGGTTGGGCAATGTCATCTGTGGTCCTGAGGCCGTCCTCATCAACCAGCGCGTCTGCAAAGGCCGCCAGGGCGTCATAGTCGTCAAACGTTGTGTAAGTTTCCGCAAATTCAAATTGTTCCGCTGGCCCGTCACAGCCGGCAAGGCCAAGTGCACCGAGAAGAAGAAGACTTGTCTTGGTCACAGTTTGCATCGGGTGTTCCTCTGGTCAGGTTGCGGGCGCGGACCCAACTGAATTTGTCTCGCGGAATGAATATGTTGCGACCATAGGGCGCAGGGTTCGCTCCGGTCAACGTCTGGCAATGCCTTTTGTGGTGAATGTGGCATTGAAACTACCACCGTTTTCCGACATTTTGCCGCTCAATCAATCAGACATAGGGGCGCGCCATGAGCGGTACTGGGAAAACAGCATATAAACGTGTGATGCTTAAGATCTCGGGTGAGGCGCTGATGGGCGACACATCCTTTGGTTTGCATCCGCCAACGGTGCAGCGCGTCGCGCGCGAGGTGCAGTCGGTCCACGACATGGGTGTCGAGATTTGCATGGTGATCGGCGGCGGCAATATCTTTCGCGGGTTGCAAGGCTCGGCCCAAGGCATGGAGCGCACGACAGCCGATTATATGGGCATGCTAGCCACGGTGATGAACGCGCTGGCGATGCAATCGGCATTGGAAGAACTGGGTATCCATACGCGGGTGATTTCGGCCATTACGATGAACGAGGTGGCCGAACCCTATATCCGCCGCCGCGCTGTGCGCCACCTTGAGAAAAAGCGCGTTTGTATCTTTGCCGCAGGCACCGGTAACCCGTATTTTACCACTGATACCGCCGCAACACTGCGCGCCAGCGAGATGAACTGCGAGGCGATCTTTAAGGGCACCAAGGTTGACGGCGTCTATGACAAGGACCCTGCCAAGCATGATGACGCGGTCCGCTATGACAATGTGTCCTACGACGAGGTGCTGCAAAAGCATCTGGGCGTGATGGACGCCAGCGCGATTGCACTGGCGCGCGACAATGACCTGCCGATCATCGTGTTCTCTTTGGATGAACCGGGCGGGTTCAAGGGTATTCTGGCCGGTGAAGGCACCTATACGATTGTGAAAGACTAAGGGCGCGCTTTATACCCCCCTTTTGAATAAGTTTTGCGATTTGCCGAAATAAATCGGCCATTTGCACGAAAACTGCATAATAGCGCCAGATTTGCCTGACTATACAAGGCAGCGCCTTTGGCCTAAAACGATCAAAAGCGGGCCGCGCCCGATGAGGAAGAGCAAGTAGAATATGTCTGACGATTTTGAACTCGATACCGATGATCTGACACGCCGCATGGAGGGTGCAATCGCGAACCTGCGTGTTGAACTGGCGTCATTGCGCACAGGCCGCGCCTCTGGTTCGATGCTGGAACCTGTGATGGTGGATGCATACGGGTCGATGACACCGATCAATCAGGTGGGCACTGTCAACGTGCCTGAACCGCGGATGGTAACCATCAACGTCTGGGACAAGGCGCTGGTCGGAAAAGTCGAAAAAGCCATTCGTGAGAGTGGCTTGGGGATCAATCCTCAACTGAACGGCACAATTATTATGCTGCCGATCCCCGAGTTGAACGAGGAACGCCGCCGTGAATTGACCAAAGTCGCCGGCCAATATGCCGAAAGTGCGCGCGTTGCGATCCGCAACCTGCGCCGCGACGGGATGGACCAGATCAAGAAGGCGAAAAGTGACGGCCTGTCCGAGGACGATCAGAAGTTCTGGGAAACGACGGTACAAGAAGTAACCGACCTTCATATTAAGTTGGTCGATGAGACGGTCGAGACGAAACAAGCCGAGATTATGCAGGTCTGACCCGCAAGGTTTTTACCAAAAAGGGGGCCATATGCCCAAGGACGCAGACGCCAAATTATCCCCCGCCCATGTCGCGATCATCATGGATGGCAACGGGCGTTGGGCACAAAAGCGCGGGCGTCCGCGTCTGTTTGGCCACCATGCAGGTGCGCGCAAAGTGCGTGAAATCCTCGAGGCTTGTCCTGATTTAGGGGTTAAATATCTGACAATATTCGCGTTTTCGACCGAGAACTGGAAACGCACCCAGACCGAAGTTGCGGGCTTGATGAGCCTGTTCCGCCGCTATCTCGAACGTGAGGCGCAGGAGCTTTTTGATAGCGGCGTCTGTGTCCGCTTTATCGGTGACCGTGTGCGGCTTGATGACAAACTGGTCTCACTGATGGACGATCTGGAACTGCGCACCGCAGACAACGACCGCGTGCATCTGACTGTCGCACTGAACTATGGCAGCCGCGATGAGGTGACACGTGCCGCCAAGCGGCTTGCCTATGAGATCGAGCAGGGCCGCTTGACCCATGAAGATGTGGACGCCGAAACACTTGCACGGTTCCTTGACACGCATGTTCTGCCGGACCCCGATCTGGTGATCCGTACCAGCGGCGAAGCGCGGATTTCGAACTTCCTGCTGTGGCAGTCCGCTTATGCCGAATATGAATTTGTCGACACGCTCTGGCCGGATTTCACGGCACAGGAGTTCGCTCGCGTGCTGCGCGATTATGGCAAGCGGGACAGGCGTTTCGGGGCTATCCGAGCCTGAGAATGACCAATGCAGCACCTCCGCCCGCAAAATGGGATGATCTGACCGTTCGCCTCACTTCAAGTGCTGCGATGGTCGTCATTGGTGCTTTTGGTGTCATTCTGGGCGGCATCTGGTTCCAGATGCTCGTGGTTTTCGTCACAGCGGTCATGGTTTGGGAATTGTGGATGATGATCCGCCCAAGCGAACCGACAAAGGGCATGTTGATGGCGGCTTTGGTTGCCTCGGTCATGTCGGGACAGCTAGCGGAAGGGTCGGCGTGGGGGATGCTGTTGTTCCTTGTGGTGCCGGTGATCGGGGTCACGCAGCTCAAAACCGAGATCAAGACGTTCTTTTTCTTTGCCTTGGGGATTCAGCTTGCGGGTTGGGGCCTTGTGCATTTCCGTTCGGATTTCGGGTTTACGTGGCTCTTGTGGCTCATGTCGGTTGTGATTGTTACGGATATTTTCGGGTATTTTGCCGGCAAATCACTGGGGGGGGCCAAGTTCTGGCCCAAGGTCAGCCCCAAAAAGACATGGAGCGGGACGGTTGCAGGCTGGCTGGGTGCCGGTCTGGTCGGTTTTGTTTTTTCGCTTTTCACCGATGCGGGGCTGATGATTGTCTTGTTTTCAATGCTGCTGAGCTTTGCCGGACAGATGGGTGATATCGCGGAAAGTGCGCTGAAACGCCGGATGGGCGTGAAGGACAGCTCGACGCTTATTCCTGGTCATGGCGGGCTGTTTGATCGGTTTGATGCGCTTTTGGGGGCATCGCTGTTTCTTCTTGTCCTCGCAGATGTCTTTGATGTGCCAGGGGTTGTCTGGTGAGGCGGATTTCGGTTTTTGGCGCGACAGGGTCAATCGGGCAGAATGCGCTTGATCTGGTGGCGCGTGATGCGGATGCCTATGATGTCGTTGCCCTGACGGGCGGGCGCAATGTGGCGCAGCTTGCAGCAGATGCACGGCGGTTAAACGCCGATCTGGCCGTGACTTGCTATCCTGAATGCTATAATGAATTGAAAGACTTGTTGGCCGATACGGATGTAGAGGTTGCAGCGGGCCCTGATGCGATTGCCCAAGCGGCGGCACGGCCCGTGGATTGGGCGCTTTCGGCGATCGTGGGCGCGGCGGGGCTGGTGCCGGGGTTAGAGGCCTTGGCCCATGGCACGACGCTTGCGCTTGCAAACAAAGAATCTTTGGTCACCGCAGGACCGCTCTTGATGGGCCGCGCTAAGGCGCATGGTGCAACGGTGCTGCCTGTGGACAGTGAACATTCAGCGGTATTTCAGGCACTGGTGGGCGAACATATGGCGGCTGTCGAGCGTGTGATTATCACCGCAAGCGGCGGCGCATTCCGTGACTGGCCGATCGAGAAACTCGCCACCGCAACACTGGCCGAGGCCTCAAGCCATCCCAACTGGGACATGGGGCAGCGTATCACCATTGATAGCGCGTCGATGTTCAACAAGGCGATGGAGTTAATTGAAACCAAAGAGTTTTTCAACGTCACGCCCGATATGATCGAAGTGCTGGTGCATCGTGAAAGCCTGATCCATGCGCTGGTGGGCTTTAATGACGGGGCGCTGATGGCCCATGTTGGCCCGCCCGATATGCGCCATGCCATTGGCTATGCGCTGCATTGGCCGGAACGGCGCACGCTGCCTGTCGAACGGCTTGATCTGGCCAAAATCGGCAGCCTGACATTCGAAGCACCCGATCCGGCGCGTTATCCCGCACTGGCCATTGCGACACGCGTCATGGAACAGGGCGGTCTGTCGGGTGCGGTCTTCAACGCGGCCAAAGAGCGCGCGCTGGATGGATTTATTGCAGGCGACATAGGTTTTCTGGACATGTCAGAGGTCGTGTCGCGCACGCTTGACAAAATGTCATCGGGTGATGGGCTGCAAAATGCGGCAATTACCCTAGATAACGTGCTAGAGACCGACCGACTGGCGCGGATTTATGCCGCCGAAACCTTTAGCCAACTGGGATAAGACCTTTGGACCTGATGCAGTTTGTGCCGATGTTCGGCAACTTCGCCTTTATGATCGTGGCTTTTATTGTGGCGCTGTCGGTGATTGTGGCGATCCATGAATACGGCCATTATATCGTTGGGCGCTGGTGCGGCATCCACGCGGAGGTATTTTCGCTCGGGTTTGGTCCGGTGATCTATAGCCGCGTCGATAAACGCGGCACGAAATGGCAGATTGCGGCGCTGCCCTTGGGCGGTTTTGTGAAATTTCTGGGTGATGCAAATGCGGCCAGTGTGGGCAGTGACGGGCAGGTGTCCGAGACTGATCTGCGCCGCACCATGCTGGGTGCGCCGCTTTGGGCGCGCACGGCAACAGTCGCGGCGGGGCCTTTGTTCAACTTTGTGCTGGCGATTGCGATTTTCGCAGGCTCGATCATGTATCAGGGCCGCTCGACCGATCCGTTGACCTTTGGCGAAATGCGCCCGTTGCCGGCAAGCTACGCCTCTGATCTGCGCGAGGGTGATCAGGTAATTGCCGTTGAAGGCATTGCCTTCAATGATCCCGAACGGACAGGTGGCATGTCCGATCTTGTGCCCCTGCGTGAGCGTTTGGATTACACAGTGCTGCGCGATGGGAACCAGATGACGGTGGAAGGGCCCTATTTCTTCCCCACAGCAGTATCGAGCGTGAGCCCACGGTCGGCAGCGGATGATGCCGACATCAAGGTGGATGACGTCGTGACCGCCATCAACGGAGAGGCGGTCTTCGCATTTGCGCAGGTCCAGGAGATTGTTCTTGAGGCGGATGGCGCGCCCTTGATTTTCACGATTTGGCGGGATGGGGAAACGCTCGAAAAAACCATCGCGCCGCGCCGCGTGGATTTGCCGAACCCCGAAGGCGGGTTTGAGACGCGCTGGCTGATTGGCATCAGTGGCACGATTTTCTTTGAAGAAAAGACCGAAAGCGTGGGGCTTTTCACGGCCATCAGCCTTGGCGCGCAGGGGCTGTGGAACACGACGACGACATCGCTTTCGGCTATGCAGCATATTCTTTTCGGCCAGATCTCGACCTGTAATCTCTCTGGTCCGGTGGGTATTGCCGAGACAAGTGGTTCGATGGCCGAGCAGGGCCCGCAGAGCTTTATCTGGTTTATTGGCGCGCTGTCCGCCGCAGTGGGCCTGATCAACCTTTTCCCGATCCCGGTGCTGGATGGTGGGCACCTTGTGTTTTATGCCTATGAAGCAGTCACACGGCGTAAACCCAGTGACCGTGCGGTCCAAGTCTTTATGTTTGTTGGATTGTCTCTGATCCTGTCGCTGATGATGTTCACGATTCTCAACGACACGATCCTTTGTCCGTAATTCTGCACGGGCTTTTCGTGAAAAACAGACGCGCTGGCGTTTTGACAACCGCGTATATTGTCGCTACTCAATTCTGTAAGAATAATCTGGGTACGGGCGGTCGTTATGAAGACAAGTGTAGGGCGCTTTCTGGCGCAGGGTTTTGCGAAAGTGCGATCACTTTGGATGGCGCTTTGTATCGTGGTTTTGGCGACCGGTGCCGCAAATGCGCAAAGTTTCGCCTTCAGCAGCTTTGAGATCGAAGGCAACTTGCGGGTGGCTGATGGCACGATCCTGACATTTGGTGGTCTTGCACCGGGCGAGGGGCTTTCGACCGCGGACCTGAACGCGGCGGGGCAGAATATCCGCGCTTCAGGCCTTTTTGAAAGTGTCGAACTGATCCCGCAAGGCAACCGGTTGCTGATCCGCGTGGTCGAGTATCCGACGATCAATCGCATCAATATCGAAGGCAACAGCCGCCTGCGTGACGCCGAATTGCTGGCGCTGGTGCAATCCCAGCCACGCCGTGTCTTTACCCCGACACAAGCCGAAGCAGATACCGCCGCAATCACAGAGGCATACGCCCGACAGGGGCGGATCAATGCAAGCGTAACGCCGCGGATTATTCCACAGCCTGACAACCGCGTTGATCTGGTGTTCGAGGTGGTGGAATCAGCCGTAACCGAAATTGAACGCATCTCTTTTCTAGGCAACAGAACCTATTCAGAGGGGCGTTTGCGCCGGGTGCTGGAAACCAAACAGGCGGGTGTTTTCCGGCTTTTGGTTGGTCGCGATACCTATTCACCCGAGCGCGTGGCACAGGACCGCGAGGCGCTCACCGATTTCTACCGCTCGCGCGGTTATATCGACTTTGTGCTGCAGAATATCGACGTGTCATTGACGCGTGAACGTGATGCCTATCTGGTCACGTACAATATACGCGAAGGACAGCAGTTCAGTTTTGGCAACACGTCGATTTCCAGTGAAATTAATGGCGTGAATGCGGCTGATTTTGCTGACCTGATCGGTGTCCGGTCTGGCGCGACATACTCACCGGTGCCGGTTGATTCAGATATCCGCCGGATCGAGCGGGAAGCCGCCGCGCGCGGTCTGAACTTTGTCGAGGTCGAACCGCGCCTGTCACGCAACCCGCGCGATCTGACGATTGATGTGAATTATGTGCTGGTATCGGGTGAGCGCGTCTTTATCGAACGGATTGACATTGAAGGGAACGGAACAACGCTGGACCGCGTGATCCGCAACCAGTTCCGTTCGGTGGAAGGTGACCCGCTGAACAGCCGCGAAATTCAGGAAAGTGCGCGGCGTATTCGTGCGCTTGGCTTTTTTGAGGGCGTGAGTGTCGACACGCGCCCCGGTTCCAGCCCGAGCCAACGGGTCGTTGATGTGAACGTCACCGAAGGGCCCACAGGGACGCTATCGTTCGGTGCAAACTTCAATACCGACAACGGGATCAGCTTGCTGGCCTCTTACCGTCAAAGCAACTTCCAAGGTCGCGGGCAGCGTTTGAACTTTGACTTTTCGACCGCCGAGACAAACCGCCGGTTTGGGTTCGGCTTTACCGAGCCACAGTTATTGGGTCGTGACCTGCGGGGGTCATTTGACCTGAGCTATGGGACCACAAATAACGAAAACGCGCTCTATGATACCGAAACACTGCGGATGTCGCCTGCGATAAGTTTTCCTATCAGCGAAACGGGGCGTTTGTCTTTGTTTTATGCTCTTGAGTATACCGATCTCACCGATGTGTCATTGAATGCGAGCCCCATCATCCAAGCCGAGGAAGATGCAGGTGGCATCTGGACCAATGCGATCGGGTATAACTACAGCTATGACAGCCGCCGCACAGGTGTGGACCCGACGACTGGCTATGTGTTGCGCTTTGGTCAAGAGTTCGGCTTTGGCGATACCCAGTTCATCAAGACAACAGCCTTTGCAGGTGCTGAAACGGCGATCCTGAATGAGGAAGTCACTCTGCGCGCCTCTTTGCAGGGGGGCTTGCTGAATTATCTGGACGGCAATAGCCGTGTCACGGACCGTTTCTTTCTTGGCAGCCGTCTGATGCGCGGTTTCGAGGCGGGTGGTATTGGGCCGCGCGATGAGAATACCGATGATGCACTTGGTGGGAACGCTTTCTCTGTTCTGACGCTCGAGACTGAATTCCCGCTTGGTCTGCCAAGTGAATACGGGATCACGGGCGGTGCGTTTATCGATTACGGCTCGGTCTGGGATGTGGGTGTAGCGGACGATTCCTCTATTCTGTCTAATGACCCGATTGCGCGGTCTGTGGCCGGTCTTTCGATCTTCTGGACTACCCCGATCGGTCCGCTGCGCTTCAACTTTACAGAGCCGCTGGACGTGCAGGACTTCGACAAGACGCGCAACTTTGATGTGACCATTTCGACAAACTTCTGATGGGTATACTGCGCGCGATTATTGTTTGGCTGATACTGGTGTTGCCCGCATCAGCCCAGCAATCCTCACCTCCGGTGCTGATTGTGGACAGTGATCGCTTGTTCATCGAAACGCTGTATGGTCAACGGCTTGCCGCCGAACTGGCCGAACAGGCAGCCGCGTTGCAAGCCGAGAATGACCGTATTGTTGAATCACTGACCCTTGAAGAGCGCAGCCTGACGATCCGCCGCCCCGATATGACGCCAGAGGACTTTCGCGCCGAGGCCGAGGCCTTTGACCGCAAGGTGCAGGATGTGCGTCGCGTGCGCGATGCCAAGAACGTCGAATTGCAGGTCGCTACGGCTGAAGCGCGCGCGCGGTTCGAACAACGTGTACAGGGGATCGTGGCTGGTCTGATGCTTGAACGCGGGGCGGTGTTGGTGCTGGAGCAGCGCAATGTTGTCCTGTCTGTGCGCGCGGCAAATATCACCGATGATGCCATCGTGCGGATTGATGCGGAATTGGGCAACGGTGAAGAGTAGCCGATGCTTGCCGCGCTTGTCGCGGCTTGGTAGTCATGTCCAAACGGCGGCCATGGGCGCCATAAGCAATAAGAGGAGCCGCCCCGCATGAGCGAAGCTGTCACCACCGCCGATATCCAGCTGATCCAGAAAATCCTGCCGCATCGCTATCCCTTCCTGCTGGTGGATAAGGTGCATAGCATCAATGGCACGACATCTGCCGTGGGCATCAAGAATGTCACCATGAACGAGCCGCATTTTCAGGGCCATTTCCCCGGCAACCCGATTATGCCCGGTGTCACCATTGTCGAGGCAATGGCGCAGACCACCGCCGTGATGGTGGGGGCGTCCTTGGGGCTGACCGATGGCAATCTGCTGGTCTATTTCATGGCGATTGATGGCTGCAAATTCCGCCGCAAGGTCGTGCCGGGGGATGTGCTTGAAATGCATGTGGAAACCACGCGCGGCAAGCCCGGTGGCAAGGTCTGGCGCTTCCGCGGTGTTGCGACAGTCGATGGCGAAATGGCCGCCGAGGCAGAGTTTACCGCGATGATGGATATGCAAGCCTGATGGCAAGCATTCACCCCTCTGCTGTGATTGCCGATGGCGCGCAGATCGGCGCGGATTGCGTGATCGGCCCGTTTTGCGTGATTGGCAAGGACGTGGTGCTTGGCGACCGTGTGACGCTCAAAAGTCATGTTGTTGTCGACGGGGATACCCATATTGGCGATGATACGGTGGTCTTTCCTTTCGCTGTGATCGGAGAAATCCCGCAGGATCTCAAGTTCGATGGTGAAAGGACCCGTCTGCGCATTGGTGCGCGCAACCGTATCCGTGAACATGTGACGATGAACACCGGCACCGCGAATGGTGGGGGCGAGACGCGGGTGGGCGATGACGGGCTGTTCATGGCCGGCTGTCATATCGCCCATGACGCGCAGATCGGTGACCGTGTGATCGTGGTGAATTCATCCGCCGTCGCAGGGCACTGCATTATCGAGGATGATGTGATCATCGGTGGTCTGTGCGGCGTGCATCAGCATGTGCGCATCGGGCAGGGTGCGATTATTGGCGCGGTGACGATGGTGACCAAAGATGTCGTCCCGCATGGTCTGGTGCAGGGGCCGCGCGGCGTTCTGGACGGGCTGAACCTTGTTGGGCTGAAGCGCAAGGGGGTCAGTCGCGGCGATATCACCGCATTGCGGGCGGCCTTTCAAATGCTCAAGGATGGGGAAGGCACGTTTCAGGATCGCGCCAACCGGCTGGCTGATGAAAGCGACAGCGCCTATGTGCAACAGATGGTGGCTTTTATTCTGGGCGACACCGACCGTAATTTCCTGACGCCGGGCTGATGCTTGCGCTGATTGCCGGAACCGGGGATTTGCCGCCCGCGCTTGTCGCGCGGCTGTCAGAGCGGCCCTTGATTTGTGCGCTTGACGGGTTCCGCCCTGCGCTGACACCCGAGATCACGTTTCGCATTGAACAACTGGGCAGTTTTCTGAACGCATTGGTGGACCGCGGCGTGACCGAGGTTTGCCTTGCAGGGGCCATCAAGCGTCCGGCTATTGATCCTGCGGCCATTGATGCGGCCACCCAACCCTTGGTTCCGCGTATCATGCAGGCGATTTCTCAGGGGGATGACGGGGCCTTGCGCGTCGTGATCGCGTTATTCGAAGAGGCGGGGCTGGTCGTGCGCGCAGCCCATGAGATCGCGCCCGATCTGCTGCCGCAGTCAGGTGTCTTGAGCCGCAAGCCCGTGACAATTGATCAAAGACAGGATGCGGTGACCGCAGAACAGACTATCGCCGAGATGGGGCGCGCGGATGTGGGCCAGGCTTGCGTGGTGCGCAATGGCCGTGTACTGGCGCGCGAAGGCCAAGCCGGCACAGATGCGATGCTGGCCCAGTTCGCGCCCAGCGATGATCCGTTATGGGGAGTGGTTGACGGTCTGGGGGCGGTTCTGGGCAGTGCGGCTGAATGGCTGAGCGGCGCGGATGGTGAACCCACCGATGCGCGGGGTGCGGTCTTGTTCAAGGCACCAAAGCCCGATCAGGACCGCCGCGCGGATCTGCCCGTGATCGGGCCGCAAACCGCCAAGGCTGCGGTTGCCGCAGGCCTGAGCGGGATTGTGATCGAAGAGGGTGGTGTGTTGGTCTTGGCACGCGATGAGGTGCTGGCCACGCTCGATGCGGCAGGGCTGTTCTTCTGGGTGCGGCCCAAGGGGGGCGCATGAGGGTTTTTGTGATCGCAGGCGAGGCCTCGGGTGACAAACTGGGCGCGGCCTTGATGGTGGGGCTGAAGACGCTGCGCCCTGATGTGCAATTTGACGGCGTTGGTGGACCTTTGATGCAGGCCGAGGGGCTGGAAAGCCGCTTTCCCATGGAAGAGCTCAGCGTCATGGGGCTTGCCGAGATCCTGCCGAAATATCGCGCACTCAAGGCGCGGATAAGACAGATGGCCGAGGCGATTATCGCGACGAAACCCGATGTGTTGATTACCATCGACAGCCCTGATTTCTGCCTGCGCGTCGCGCGGCTGGTCAAAGCGGGAAGTGATATTCGCACCGTGCACTACGTCGCCCCGACGGTCTGGGCATGGCGGCCAAAGCGCGCGGAAAAGATGGCGCGGCATATTGATCATGTCTTGGCCCTGTTTCCCTTTGAGCCCCCTTTGATGCAGGCCGCGGGCATGGATTGCGATTTTGTGGGGCATCCTGTGGTCGCAGAACCCGTGGCCAGCCATGCAGAGGCGGCGGCCTTGGGGTCCGGTACGGTCGTGCTGGTCCTGCCGGGCAGTCGCAAAGGCGAGGTCGGGCGGCTTGCCGCGCGTTTTGGTATGGCGGTTGCCAAAATCGCAGCCTCCGTGCCTGATGCGCGTTTTGTCATTCCGACAACGCGCGGCGTGCATGATCTTGTGCAGGAGCAGGTCAAACTCTGGGCCACGCCCGTGACGGTCTTGCCGCCGGGATCGCCGGACAAGGCCGCGTGGTTCAAGCGGGCCGATGTGGCGCTTGCGGCCTCTGGCACCGTGTCACTGGAACTGGCGGCAAGCGGCACGCCGATGGTGATTGCCTATGATATGGCATGGCTCAGCCGGATCATTATCAGCCGGATGTTGTTGGTGGATACGGTGACCTTGGTGAATTTGGTCAGCGACACCCGCGTGGTGCCGGAATTTATCGGCGATGCCTGCAAGCCCGGTCCGATTGCCGATGCGGTGCTGGCGGTGCTGGCGGACCCGCAGGCGCAGCAGGCCGCGATGGCGCTGACCATGGAACGGCTGGGGCAGGGTGGTGAGGCACCCGGCCTACGCGCGGCGAAGGCGGTGTTGGAGCGGCTTGACCAGGCGTCCATCAAGGATCAGTAGCCCGAGTGCCAGGATCGCAAAGCCGATATAGGCGCGCATTGGCAAAGCCTCACCCAGCACGATTGCGCCCAAAACGATCGCGACAGGGGCGACCAGCAGCGTGACCAGCATCGCGTTGCCACTGCCGGCGAGCGCCAGCACGCGGTAGTAGAGGATATATGCGATGGCTGTCGCAGCCACGGCGTAATAGGTGATGGCGGCCCATGTTTGGGGCTGGAGGCTCAGGCTGATGGGCCCCTCGATCACCCATGCGGCAGGCAGCGTGATCAGGCTGGCTCCGGTCAACATGCCGGCAGCCGCGACCTGCGGTTTGAGGTGCCCCAGTGTTTTCCGTGCCCAGACGGCCGCTAGCGCATAGCTGATCGTGCCGCCGATCACGGCCAGTTGGCCGAGCGACCGGATATCAAACTCTTTAAAGGCGTTCAGGCCAATTGCGGTCGAGACCCCCAGAAACCCGATGCCGACGCCCATTGCCTTGCGGACGGTCAGACGCTCGTCAGCCAGGAAAAGCGCAGCAGCCATCACACCGAAAATCGCGGTCGCGGCATTGAGGATCGAGGTCAGGCCGGTTTCGATGTGCAATTGCCCCCATGCCATCAGGCTGAAGGGGATGGCGTTGTTCAACAGCCCCATGACAAGAAACGCACCCCACACGCGCCGGTCTGCCGGCAGGGGCAAGCGGCGGATCAGGACATAGGCCCAAAGGATCAGCATCGCCCATCCGGTCCGATGTGCAACCGAGGTAAGCGGCCCGATTTCTTCCAATGCCACATGGACCGAGAGAAAAGACCCGCCCCAAATGAACGCAAGCATCAAAAGCCCTGCCCATGCTTGGGGCGATATGGTTTTCTGGGTCGGTGTCATGGGGGTGACATGCGCCTTTTGGCAGCAGCAACACAACCCGTTTCCTGCGCAAGCCAAAGAAAAAGCCCCGCCGGTGAGGGCGGGGCTTTTGACGCCTAAATCTGAAATGCCTTAAAAGTTATAGGCAATCCGTAGACCAGCGGCCCAGCCACTGTTGTCTTTGAAGTCACCAAGTGTGACGCCTGAAGCACCGCCGGTGAGGGCAAGAGGTGCTTCTGTTTCCGCATCACCAATCCAAATGTAGCGCACACCGCCTGTGATCCGGATTTGATCCATCGTCCGCGTCGCTGCGACACCAAGTGATGTATTGCCATCTGTTGGCCCCAAGTTGCCTGAGAAGCCACCCTGCGCTGCTTCATATCCCGCAGTCACTGCACCTGACCATTCATCGCTGAAGCGGCGACCAAGGCCGATGTTGTAGGTGACCGTGTCGTCGGTGTAATCCACCAAGGATCCACCGCCCGAGCCCAGTGCGAAAATGGGAGGTGAAATATCGAATACAGACCAGTTCACCCAGCGTACCGAACCGAATAGCAGCGTATCAGCTGCAACACCGGTTTGCGCTTCGAGTGTTACGGATTGTGGGAGCGTGGTTGAAAAATCCGTGTCTTGGGGTTCAGGCAAGGATGGTGAATTTTCCGTTGACTTGAAGTCATGCGTGATCTCGCTGTGGTAGGTGAGGGACACGCGAGCTGCGATATCAGGGCGTTCCCATGCGCCACCCAAGACATATCCGAAATCGGTCTCGGTACTTGTTTCCATGGTGTAGCCGTTAAAAAGCGCTACTTCACCTGCGGTTTGGACCGCACGCACACCGCCATAAACGGTAAAGTTATCAGGCAGTTTATATGCAACAAGTGCCGTGATCGCATTGCTGTCAATGGTTGCAGTTGAGCCCAATGGCGTAACGCCCCCGCCATAAGCATAATCAGTATCCGCACCATAATTTACATCGGCGCCGTAAGGTTGGTCAAAGATCAGTGCGATTGAAAGTTCATTGCTCAGATCGTTCTTATAACCAAAGCCAAGCTGTGTATATTCTTCCGCCATATTGCCAGAGGATGCTCCGACAGGCGAGCCCGGACCGGCTGGAATCTGCTGGGTGCCGCTGATGTCCGGTGACACATAGCCGAAGTTCAGCTCCAGATAGTTGCCATCTTCGAACAAAAGCCCCATCGAAGGTGCCGCACGTTCAACTCCCCCCGCCGATACGATGCTCGTTGAAAGCAGCAGCGCCGCCCCTGCTGTCATTACGTTTTTCATGTCCTCATCCCTGTCATGAATAATATTTAGTCAGAGAACCCTAAGGAGTGCCTAAGCTTTACGTCAATTATTGACGCCACGTCATTCATTGCGACGCGCCGTAGCGTCACATATCTGTGACAATCGGCTTCAGCCAAGGCTTGTGGTGCGACGCGCGCCTAGGCCTTTGCAGGACGCATCGCGCTGGTAATATTGAGATAATTTGCCCCAAAAATGAGCGCAGCACCGACAAAGATCCACACTTCCAACGGTTCATTATAAAGCACCATCCCCACAATCGCGATGGTGGGCAGGCGCACGAAATCAATCGGCATCACAATGCTTGCGGGCGCGATACTCAGCGCTTTGGTCAGGCAGAAATGCGCCAAGAGCCCCGCACAGCCGATCAGCACCACCCAAGGCAGTGCCGCCAGTGACGGCAGCGCGATATCGCCGTCATATCCCGCGCAGATCAGGCCAAAGACCGCCTGCATCGTTGTGAGATAGAAAAGGATTGTCGTGATGGTTTCGGTCTGGGTCAATTTGCGGGTGAAGATCGCGGTCAGCGCAAAGAACACCGCACAACTGGCTGCGGCCATCAGGCCCCAGCTCAGGTTGGCGGGGTCTGGGCGCGCGACGATCAGGATGCCGATAAACCCGATCATGGCGCTCAGCAGGCCGATTGCAGTGACCCTTTCGCGCAGGATCAGCGGGGAGAGAAGGATCACCCAGATCGGCGTGGTGAATTCCAGCGCAAAGACCTGTGCCAGCGGGATCACGGTGATGGCGTAAAACCACAGGTTCTGGCCCGTAAAGTGGAAAAGGTTCCGTGTGGCATGCAGGCCCAGCCGGTTGCGCCCGATTTGCGATATGGTCCCTGTCGCCATGGCGACGCTGACGACAATCGCGATCCCTGTCAGGCTGCGGAACAGCATGATTTCGAACGTATCAAGTTCGGTGCTGACGGTACGTCCAGCGACAGCCATCAGGGTAAAGGATGATATGGCGCCGATCATCCAGAAGGCTGCTTTTGCGACTGTGTTCATACCAGCAGTTGTGCCTTTGTTTTGTGATTTGGCAAGCCCTGTCGGATCGTGTTTGGGTGGCTTTGGCAAAAACGGAGTTTGAAATGGTGAAATGGATTGTCGCATTGGTGTTGCTGGCGCAGGCAGCAGGGGCAGACCCCGTTGCGCAGGTCGAGGCCGCAGCGCGGGCCGCGTTTGATCGTATGCCGGTGGTGCAGCAGGTTGATCAGATCGCGGGGCTTTGTGGTGCCGACGAAAGCGTTAATGCGGTTGTGGCCTATTGTACTACGACAAACCGGATACTGCTGGCGCGCGATGCGGTGACCGCACCGCAGACGCCTTATATGGTGGCCCATGTCTATGGTCATGCGGTGCAGGTGCAGCACGGTGTTGCCGATTTTGCCCTGCGCCAGATCCGCCAGCGCCGCACGGAAGAGGCGATGTTGCGCGGGCTGGTCACGCGGCAGGTCGAATGTATCGCAGGTTTTCTGCTGGCGCGGGCCGAGGTGCCGCTGTTTGATCTGCAGGCGGCTTTCGCGGAAGAGCCGTTCACCGATAGCCATTGGGGGCGTGATCCGTTACGCGTAGGCCCCGAGGTCAGCATCGGGATGGCCGCGCGTGCGGAATGGCTTGCGATTGGCCAGCAGGGTGATCTGGCGGCTTGCGGGCCGGGTGAGTTTACGGCCGAATTGCTGCTTGACGCGCTCAACCCCTAGGCGCGGGTCGCAAAAACATTTCCATCCATATGTGCGGCATCGCTGATCCTGCGGCCATCCGGATGCCACAGCGAAAAGCCGTGATCCACGAGGTTATCGAAGATCTCATCATGGTTGCGCGACACTTCGATCATCAGGCTGCGCACATGCTGCAGTACCTTTGCCGCCCCGACCAAGACGGCCAGTTCCGCACCCTCGGCGTCGATCTTGAGCACATCGGGCCAGACGTTATGGGCCGTGGCATAGGCATCAAGTGTCGTGGTATTCACGCGCCTTTGCCGGAGTTTCAGAACGCTGCGCTGTGTCGTGGCATTATTGGTCGACTTGGCAAAATCGGGGTCGAGTGAATTCATAAAGCCACCCATATTTTCCTCATAAAACAGCGCCTTGCCGATCTTGTCGCTGACCGCGACATTCACATGCACACATTGCGTGCAGCGTGCAATGTTGCGGCGCAGGAAATGCTGGTTCTGCTCTCCGGGCTCGAAAACATGAACCTGACCGCGGTGGCCCACCTGTTTGGCAAAAAACTGTGCAAAATAGCCGATATGCCCGCCGACTTCGAACACGATATCGCCGCGCTGGGTGAGTGCCGCCAACCGTTGCATCGTGTCGCGTTCGCGGTGCCGTCCGTAGAACCAATAACCCTTATGCGTATAGCTGCGCAGGTGGAATGGCAGACCCGAGAACGGGTTGGTCATGGTCATTGCGCGGTCAAATTTGCGCAGAACCGGCAAGACGATGGTCCGCAAAAGCCTGTTGGTGGCAAGCCCTTCGCGGAATGGGCGGAAAGACGGACGGGTCAGAATGGGTTGCACGGGTGTTGCTCGTCAGGTTGCTATGCTGACGAGTTTTCGGTGGAAGACTTAATACATGGTTAATGGGATGCAGAATAGGTTTGAAAAGAAGCGACACAACATAATGTTTCACACAAGCCAAGATCGCTAAGCTTATGATATAGAATGTTTAATACGGATAAGCTCAAGCTATAGAAGGTGCGTGTGAGCCGTGCAACTCAAACGAAACAGTCTCTCTATTTGGGGCTTATTGTTTCCTAAGTTGAGGCGCGTGGTTTCAGACCAGCACCTGAAAGAATGTTACTCCCACTCGATGGTCCCGGGAGGTTTACTGGTGATATCATAAGTGACGCGGTTGATCCCCTGCACCTCATTGATGATCCGCGTGGCTGTCTCACCAAGGAATTCGTGGCTGAACGGGTAATAATCTGCCGTCATCCCATCCACAGATGTCACCGCACGCAACGCACAGGCAAAATCATAGGTGCGTCCGTCGCCCATCACGCCCACTGTGCGGACCGGCAGGATCGCAACAAAGGCTTGCCAGATATCATCATAAAGACCGTGGCGGCGGATCTGGTCGATATAGACCGCATCGGCCTTGCGCAAAATCTCAAGCTTTTCGCGGGTGATTTCGCCGGGACAGCGGATGGCAAGGCCCGGGCCGGGGAACGGGTGGCGTCCGATAAAGGATTTCGGCAGGCCGAGTTCGACGCCAAGTGCGCGTACCTCGTCCTTGAACAGCTCGCGCAGCGGTTCAACCAGCTTTAGCCCCATCTTCTCGGGCAGGCCGCCGACATTGTGGTGGGACTTGATCGTGACCGAGGGGCCGCCGGAAAAGCTCACGCTTTCAATGACATCGGGGTAGAGCGTGCCTTGGGCAAGAAACGCCGCACCCTCAATCCCGTTGGCGTATTTCTGGAACACGTCGATGAATAGCCGCCCGATGATCTTGCGCTTCGTTTCAGGGTCGCTCACGCCATCCAGTTCGCCCAAGAACAATTCGGATTCGTCGGCGTGGATCACGTTAAGGTTCATATGATCGCGGAACATGCCCACGACCTCTTCGGCCTCGTTCAGGCGCAGCAGGCCGTGATCGACGAAAACACAGGTGAGTTGATCGCCAATGGCTTCGTGCAGCAGGGCGGCGGCAACCGAAGAATCAACACCCCCCGAAAGCGCGCAGATCACATGGGCGTCGCCCACCTGTTCCTTGATGGCCTCAATCGCCTGTTCGCGGTAAGCGCCCATTGTCCAGTCACCACTGAAGCCCGCGATGCGCACGAAGTTTTCATAGAGCTTCGCACCGTTCGGCGTGTGGTGCACTTCGGGGTGGAACTGCACAGCATAGAAGTTCCGCGCGACATCTGCCGTGATCGCAAAGGGCGCATTGGGCGAGGTGCCGTAAACCGAAAAACCCGGAGCAATTTCAGATACATGGTCACCATGGCTCATCCAGACCTGTTCCTTGTCGGTCAGGAACCAGCCTTCAAGCAATGCCAGCTTGCCTTCCGGTTTCACATAGGCGCGGCCGAACTCTGCGGTGCCATGCCCGCTGGTTACTTTGCCGCCCAGTTGCGTCATCATCGTTTGCTGGCCGTAGCAGATGCCCAGCACAGGGACGCCCATCGTGAATACCGATTGGGGCGCGCGGGGCGAACCTTCGCGCGTGACACTATCTGGACCGCCTGAAAGGATCACCGCTTTGGGCGCAAAATCGGCCAAAAACGCGTCGGTGACGTTCTGATAGGGGTGAATTTCGCAATAGACGTTCAATTCACGCAGGCGACGCGCAATCAGCTGCGTGACCTGGCTGCCAAAATCAATGATAAGAAGGCGTTCGTGGGTGCTGTTTTCCATGGCGCTTCGGTAAAGGCAGGGCCGGATTTGTGCAAGAGGGGCCAGAGATTTTCACGTCCGGTTCGGTGCGTTTTTGATGGAACTGATCGCACATGTCGTTTTCGCGTCTCAGGGGCCGCAAATTTGGTAAGTGCTTTATCCGGTGCGTTGTATGAAGCAGCAACACAATAGCGAACCCACGGGGAATGATCATGTCGGACGCACCAGCAACAGCAGGCAGACGCGCACGGGGCGGAGGCGGGGCTGCCCGCCGCGCCGAGCGGACGGCTGTGAGCATCGAAACGGCGAAATATATCGAACGCAATATCCCCAATTATGAGGTTCTGACCGAAGAGGCGCTGCAGGTCATCGAAGCCAACGCCGAAACCGTTCTGGCCGAAATCGGGATCAATTTCGTGGACAACCCCGAGGGTCTGGCGCGCTGGAAAGCTGCTGGCGCCCAAGTCGACGGCGAACGCGTCCGCATTCCGCGTGGTCTGGCCCGCAAGCTTTGCGCGACGGCCCCGTCGGAATACACACAGCACGCCCGCAACCCCGCACGTAACGTTGTGGTTGGCGGCAAGAACCTTGTGCTTGCACCGGTTTATGGTCCGCCATTCGTGCGCGATGTCGATGGTGGACGGCGTTATGCGACGATGGCGGATTTCGAGAAATTCGTGAAGCTGGCCTATATGTCGAAATGGCTGCACCATTCCGGTGGGACCGTTTGTGAACCGACCGATGTGCCGGTGAACAAACGCCACCTCGATATGCTGCTGGCGCATATGATCTATAGCGACAAACCTTTCATGGGGTCGGTGACCGAACCCAGCCGCGCGCAAGACAGTATCGAAATGTGCGAGATTCTTTTTGGCAAAGAGTTTGTCCAAGAGAACACGGTCATGACGTCGCTGATCAACATCAACTCGCCCCTTACCTTCGACAGCATCATGATGGGCGCGCTGGAGGTCTTTGCCGCCAACAACCAGGCCTCGATCATCAGCCCGTTCATCGTGGGCGGTGCGATGGCGCCTGTATCGGTGGCCGGTACGCTGACACAAGTTTTGGCCGAGGTGATGGCAGGGGTGGCCTATAGCCAGATCATCCGTCCCGGATCGCCGGTGATCATGGGGACATTCGTGACCTCGATTGACATGAACTCGGGCGCGCCGACATTCGGCACACCGGAGGCCAGCCATATCACCTATGGCGCAGGGCAACTGGCGCGGCGTCTGGGGCTGCCTTACCGCTCTGCGGGTGCGTTCTGCGGATCGAAGCTGCCTGATGCGCAGGCCGCCTATGAGAGCGCCAACAGCCTGAACATGGGCCTTCTGTCGGGCGTGAATTTCATGCTGCACAGCTGTGGCTGGCTAGAGGGCGGGCTGGTCGCCTCGTTCGAGAAATTCGTGATGGATGCGGATCAACTGGGCGTCATGCACCATTTTGCGCGCGGCGTGGACATGTCCGAAAACGGGCAGGCCATGGGTGCGATTGCCGAAGTGGGGCCGGGCGGGCATTATCTTGGATGCGAACACACGCAGGCCAACTTCAAATCGGCCTTCTGGCGCTCGGACCTGTTCGACTACAAGCCGTTCGAGACATGGGACGAAGAAGGCGCGCGCGATACACAAATTCTTGCCAAGGCGCGGGTGGCCAAGATGCTGGATACCTACCAGCAGCCCCCCCTTGATCCCGAGATCGAGGCGCGTCTGCGGGCCTATGTGGCCGAAAAGAAAGCCAGCATGCCGGATGCATTCACTTAACTGAGTGAAGGGCGGTGGCGCGCAACAGATGCGCCTCGCCCAATATCGCGATAAGCACCTCGACATGGCGCGCGGGCCGATAGCTTGCGGCCTTGTCTTTGCGTTGCGCGTCCATGTCAGACTCGACATCCAGCAACTGCATCAGCGCGGGGCCCGAGCGGGGCAGGTTTTCGCGCCCCAGAATCCGGCGCAGATGCACATCGCGGCGATAGTCATCCACGCCGAAGCGGGCTGCGCGCGCCAAGAGCGCAGGGCGTTTGAGTGTGGCAATTCGTGTGTGAAGATCAAGCATCTGTCAACGTCCTGTTACAGGGGTAAGAGTTCGCCCAGCATGACACAACCTATGCGGGTGTTGCGGAAACACCATGAGCTAAGAACGCTGCTGTCAGGTTTGTTTATCTTTTGGAAAGAATAGTTGACGGGCAATTGGCGGCGTTAACAAATACGTAACCATGCACGCTCAGGTGGTATGCCGTCATGCCCCATTGCATGTGGCACTGTCTGTTGCGTCGGTAGTTTCGGCAAAAGGATGCATGATCATGACAGCACCACAAGGGCGCAGAACCTCGTCTGATCTTCCACGTTGGGTTCCTGATGCAGCCCGTCACTATCTTGTTCATACAGAAACTGGATTGTCTATCCGCGCGCTCGCACGGGCCAGTGACTGTCACCCGTCAACGGTTCTTCGACAGGTACGTCGATTGGAAGGCCGCCGCGATGACCCGCTGATAGATGCAGCATTGCGGTCGCTCTCTGCGCAGGTTTCTGCGCGTGACATCTTGAAAAAGGGGAAGTTGGAAGCGATGAAAATGGAGTGTTTGAAGAGTGACCCGCATCAGCCGGTTGGCCTCACACAGGCGCGGATCGACCAGGAAGCCAAACGCATCTTGCGGCGGTTGTGCGAACAAGGTGCCGTGCTTGCGGTGGCACGCGAGATGGAGACATCCGTCGTGGTGCGCATGACGCCTGAAGGCGAACAGGTGCGCACGGCTGTGGTCGAGCGCGAGATTGCGCAGGCCATGGCTTTGAAAGACTGGATCACTTGCCCTGACCCTGACGGGCGCATCGCGCGGTATTTCATCACCAACACAGGCCGCGCTGCCCTGCGACGGCTGACAGCCGAGGATGAAAACCGCGCCAGTGGTTTCGCCGAACGCAGCGCCGATCCTGATGGTGACGCCGGCTGGGATATTGCCAGTATCGAAGGCGCAACCCGCCCGCCATCACGCGGCTATGCGATCGAGAGCCCGCTTGTGGGGCTCGCGCGGCGCAAGGACCGCGATGGCAAACCGTTTCTGCCGCGCGATCTGGTCGCGGTGGGTGAGCGGCTGCGCGAGGATTACGAGTTGGTGGAAGTGGGTCTTGGCGGCAGTGCAAGCTGGGAAAGTTTCGTGAACGGGGAAGCGCTTGCAGAGGCCACAGAAGGCCCCAAGGGTGCGTTGGCCGCCCATGGCCGGATCAAGGATGCCTTGACCGAACTGGGCCCGGGTCTCGGGGATGTGGTGTTGCGGTGTTGTTGCTTTCTGGAAGGTTTGGAGCAGACCGAAAAAAAGATGGGTTGGTCTGCGCGATCAGGTAAGATCGTGCTGCGGATCGCCTTGCAGCGCCTGAAGCGTCACTATGAGCAAACCCAGGGGCGCTACGGACCGATGATCGGCTAGCCGTGTCGGGCCATGCAGAGCGCACAGGCCCGACATGCACCCACGCCTGATCGTTGGACAAATGCCAAGGGCGGCGCTAGGTATTGGGCAACATCACTGGAGCCCGATATGCCCACACGCGATTTGAAAATTCCTGCGCAGCGCCACCCTGAAAAACAGCGCCGCCCGGATGCACCGCAACCCAAGAAACCTGATTGGATCAGGGTAAAGGCACCCACGTCCGAGGGCTATAAAAAGACGCGCGATATCATGCGCGAGAACAAGCTGGTGACGGTCTGCGAAGAAGCGGGCTGTCCCAACGTCGGCGAATGCTGGTCCCAAGGCCACGCCACGATGATGATCATGGGCGAGGTCTGCACGCGGGCCTGCACTTTCTGCAATATCGCCACCGGTAAACCGCCCGAGGCGCTGGACGTGTTTGAACCGGGCCGCGTGGCCGATGCGGTCAAAAAGCTGGGGCTCAACCACGTTGTGATCACCTCGGTGGACCGCGACGATGTCGAAGATGGCGGTGCCGAACATTTCGCCCAGACAATCCGTGCAGTACGTCGCCAGTCCCCCGATACGACGATAGAAATTCTGACACCTGACTTTATCCGCTGCGATCCCAGGGTGTTAGAGGTCGTTGTTGAAGCGCGCCCCGATGTGTTCAACCACAACCTTGAAACGGTCCCCGGCCTCTATCCAGAAGTGCGGCCCGGCGCACGTTATTTCCATTCCTTGCGCCTTTTGCAGCGCGTGAAAGAGCTTGATCCGACGATGTTCACGAAATCCGGCATCATGGTCGGGCTGGGCGAAGACAAACAGGCGGTCATGCAGGTCATGGAAGACATGCGCGCCGCCGACATTGATTTCCTGACGATTGGCCAGTATCTCCAGCCGACGCCGAAGCACCATAGGGTCGACCGGTTCGTGACGCCGGATGAATTCAAGACCTATGAAAAAGCGGCCTATAACAAGGGCTTCCTGATGGTTTCTGCCACGCCGCTGACACGGTCATCCTATCATGCGGGCGATGATTTCGCGCGTCTGCGCGACGCGCGTCAGAAAAAGCTCGGGTTGGCCTGATTACTCGGCCACAGGCGGGATCGCCTTGAGATATGCGGCGATGGCGGCGCGGTCGTCATCGGTCAACTGGCCGGTGTTCTTGACGACTTCCGCCATTTCACCGCCTGCGCTGTCAAAATCGGGTGTGAACCCGCTTTTGAGGTATTCGGCAATATCGCGTTCTGACCACGACAGGGCCGCAGTTGTGATGTTCGGAATACGCCCTTCGTCGGACGGATGCGGCGCACCGCCCATCCAGCGCGCCTTATCCAACCCGCCCAGTGCGTTGCGGGGCGTATGGCATTCGGCGCAATGGCCCAGCGCCTCGACCAGATAGCGCCCGCGGATCAGGTCGGGTGTTGGCGCATCTTGCAGGACCCAGTCTGTGTTGGCGAAAAGGAATTTCCACGGCCCCAAGGCGATCCGCTGATTGAACGGGAACGCAAGATCATGGGCTGCGTTGGGTTGGTCCGACGCGGGCAGTGTGCGCATATAAGCAATCAGATCGACGATATCGCCAAGCTCTGCCTTGTTATAGCTGGTGAAGGGGAAAGCGGGATAGAGATGTGCACCGTTCTCACCCACCCCACGCACAATCGCGCTGGCAAGCGCCAGATCGGACCAACCGCCCACACCATGCACCGGATTGGATGAAATATTGGGGGCCACGAAGGTGCCGAAATCGGACGCAAAGGTCTGGCCGCCACTCAGGACCGTAGGCGGGCCGTCTTCGCTTGTGTGGCATGAGGCACAGCCTGCTGCGGCAAAGACGATTTCGCCACGGGCGGGATCACCAGTGAGACCATCAAGCGCATCAGATGGCAATGGTGCCGGTTTGGTGATGTACCAGCCGGCACCGATCACAAGAAGGGCAAAGACCCCGATGATCCGCCATTTTGCCATGTGATCTTAGGTGCGCGGCGCGCGGTAAGCTTCGTGGCAAGACCCGCAGGATTGGCCCACGGGACCAAAAGCCGCCTTCATGGCATCAAGCCCGTCGCCTGCGACTGCCGCGAGAGCAGCGGTTGCTGCGGCAAGTTTCTCTTTCTCTGCCAGATATCCGGCGGCGTCTGTCCAGATTTCGGCCTTGGCGCGCGAGCCTTCAATTCTGGCGTCAGTCCCTTCGACCCAATAGGCGGCCTGATCGATGCTGGCGAGTGCGGCAAGGTTAGCTGCCGCTGTCGCGGCGGTTGTGGCATCATATGGGATCTTGTCCTGAACCATGCCGCCGATCGGGCCGAGGTTGAATGAATAGAGCTCCATATGGGATTGCCGCGCATCCATCGCGCGCTGCTGATCTTCGGTCAGATGCCCTGCGGCAAAAGCGGCCCCCGCGACACCGAAAGCAACGGCAACGGCGACAGCACGGTTCAGTTTTCTTGACATGGGGTTCTCCTGCAAAATCAAAAAAGGAATACCGCAAGCGTAGCTTTGTGTGCGACAATTCGCCTCATAACGTTTTCGTGATTATCGCATTCGGCGTAAATCGGTCGGGGTGAGCCAGTCGGGCCAGCCAAAAAGTTGCTCGACCCCATACAGCATCAGGCAAAATGCGATGATTGCCGCCACGAATTTGATCCTGGCGGGCGAGGGCGGGTTCTGCGCCCATCGCTTGGCCTTCAAAAGCCAACGGGGGTTCATGTCTCTTCGATGAACCGCACTTTACCGATAAAGCCAAGGTTGCGGTTGCGTTGGGCAAAATCGATTCCGTAGCCCACGACGAATTCATCGGGGATTTCAAAGCCGATCCAGTCCGCCTTGAGATCAACCTCGCGGCGGGCGGGTTTATCCAGCAGTGCAATTGTCTTCATGCGGGCGGGTTTGCGCGACCACAAAAATTTGGTCACATGGGCCAATGTGTGTCCGGTGTCGACAATGTCTTCGACAATCAACACATCACGCCCTTCGATCTGGCCGCGCAGGTCTTTGAGAATACGCACCTCGCGGGTGCTTTCCATGCCGTCGCCATAGGACGAGGCCTCAAGAAAATCGACTTCGACCGGCAGATCCAGTTCGCGCACCAGATCGGCGATGAACACGAAAGACCCGCGCAGCAGGCCCACGACCACCAGCTTGTTGGTATCCGCAAACTCGGTGCGGATCTCGCGTGCAAGATCTTCGATACGTGCCGCGATCGCTTTGGCGCTGATCATTTCGTCGATCACATAGGTGGGGTGCGTCATTCAGGCCTCAATACAGGGAAATAGGTTGATTTTCTGGCCCAAGTTTACGACATCCGTCAGCGAAGTCACCCGCGAAAGGCCGTTATGCCCCGTCATTCTGAAACCAAGTTCCTGCCCTATACTGCGCAGCAGATGTATGACCTTGTCGCCGACGTGGGAAATTACCCGAAATTTCTGCCATGGACGGCCGCCGCGCGGGTGCGCAGTGTCACCGACAAAGGCGACCATCAGGAAATGCTGGCCGATCTGGTGATTTCCTTCAAAGTGTTCCGCGAAAAATTCGGAAGCCGTGTGCTGCTTTGGCCCGAACAGATGAAAATCGACACAGAATACCTTGATGG
>NZ_DASYOK010000016.1:0-8049 GCF_036007805.1 Yoonia sp. | reverse complement strand
CGGGCGCGCAAAGACCTGATGCCGACATTGCCGGTCGAGGTGGTGCGCCTGCGCGTGCGGCGCGCGGCCGAGTTGGGTTTGCCTTACAAGACCTATGCCGGTATCCGCGCCAGCACTGGCCATGATCTGATCGGGTTTCTGTTTTCGAACAATGCTTTGCGCGTCTTGCGCGAGGGCCAGCCGCTTCCTGTGGACAGGTCTGATAAACTGGCAGGTCTGGTGCGCACGGTATGCAAGGGCGTTGCGCATAAACCTGTCACGCCAACCCACCTCGGGGCTTTGGCGGGTCTTTCCGGTGCCCATGCGGCACCGGCCTTTAGCGACAGTTGGGCCGCAATGCGTGACCGGATGCGGGCAATGATCACGGCCGAGGGGCATCCTGCGGACCGTTTTGTGATCGTGGGCGACACCGCCCTTGAACGTGAATGGGCCGAGGCGGCACGCACTGCGGGCTATTTGCAGGCGGAGCAGTTCTTTTGCGGGTAAGGTGGATCTTGATCCACCTTACGTGAACCTGCCCATAGACGCTTTCCAAAGTGCTGCCTCTGGGCTATCTGCCTCAGGCAAGACGCCTGCGGAGACAGATATGACCCAGCAATTCGAAACACCCGGCCCCGTTGAACGGGATTGGTCCGACGCCATCAGCAAGATCGAAGACATCATTGATGATGCGCGCAACGGCAAGATGTTCATTCTTGTGGACCATGAGGACCGCGAAAACGAGGGTGATCTGGTGATCCCTGCGCAGATGGCCACGCCGGATGCGATCAACTTTATGGCCAAGCACGGGCGCGGGCTGATCTGCCTTACGCTGCCAGGTGCGCGGATTGATGCGCTGGGCCTGCCCTTGATGGCGTCACAGAACTCGTCACGCCATGAAACCGCCTTTACCGTCAGCATCGAGGCGCGTGAGGGTGTCAGTACCGGCATTTCCGCCCACGACCGCGCGCGTACCGTGGCGACGGCGATTGATGCATCAAAAGGTGCTGCCGATATCGCAACACCCGGTCACGTCTTTCCGCTGCGTGCGCGCGACGGTGGTGTTCTTGTCCGGGCCGGACATACCGAGGCCGCCGTAGATATCAGCCGTCTTGCGGGGCTGAATCCTTCGGGTGTGATCTGCGAGATCATGAAGGAAGACGGCGAGATGGCGCGCCTGCCTGATCTCATTGCCTTTGCGCAGCTGCATAACCTCAAAATCGGGACAATCAGTGATCTGATCGCCTATCGCCGTCGCCACGACAATCTGGTGCGTGTACGAGAAAGCAGTACCATCCAGTCGGAATTCGGCGGTGAATGGGAACTGCGCATCTACACTGACGAAACCCAAGGGGCGGAACATATCGCCCTGATCAAAGGTAATATCTCTACGCCCGAGCCTGTGCTTGTGCGGATGCATGCCATGGATCCATTGCTGGATATTGTAGGCGCAGGCCCCAAGGGGCGGCGCAACGAATTCGGCGATGCGATGTCACTGATTGCCGAAGAAGGGCGCGGTGTGCTGGTGCTGCTGCGTGATGTGCATATGAAGCTTGAGACAGGTGAAGAGGTCTCGCCGCAAACGCTGCGCCAGTACGGGCTTGGTGCGCAAATCCTCAGCTCGCTGGGCTTGCATGAGATCGAATTGCTGACCAACTCACCCAAACCCAAGGTGGTGGGGCTAGACGCCTACGGGTTGGAAATTGTCGGTACACGTAAAATTTCGGAGATCGGATAATGGCCGGACCCTCGCATTATATCATGCCCCTGCCGGAATTCGACAAACCGGTGAAAATTCTGATCGTGGCGTCGCCTTATTATAAGGATATCTCGGATAACCAGATCGCCGGTGCCAAGGTCGAGATCGAAAAGGCGGGCGCGACATGGGACCTTGTCGAGGTGCCCGGTGCGCTGGAAATTCCCACCGCGATCGGCATCGCCGAGCGGATGAGCAATTTTGACGGCTATGTCGCCCTTGGCTGTGTGATCCGTGGTGAGACCACCCATTATGATACCGTCTGCAATGACAGCAGCCGCGCGATCCAACTATTAGGGTTGCAGGGTTTGTGCATTGGTAACGGCATTCTGACGGTTGAAAACCGTGCGCAGGCCGAAGTGCGTGCTGATCCTGCGGATATGAACAAAGGCGGCGGCGCGGCGGCTGCGGCCTTGCACCTGATTGCGCTGGCCCGTAAGTGGGGCAAGGCCGACAAGGGCGTGGGGTTCACCCGCGACATCCTGATGGCCGGCGATACGGATAGCAAGACCACCACATGACCCTCTCGAACAACCAGCTCCGCAAAATGAAATCTGCCGCACGGCTTTATGCTGTGCAGGCCCTGTTCCAGATGGAGGCCAGTGGCCAGACCGTCGATCAGGTCACGCGCGAGTTCGAGGATCATCGCCTTGGCGCTGTCTATGAGGACGGCGAGATGGCCGAGGGCCATGTGGATACATTCCGCGCGCTGATGGAAAAGGCTGTTGATGATCAGGCGTCCATCGACCAGATGACCGACCGTGCGCTGGTGGCGAAATGGCCGATTGCGCGGATTGATCCCACATGGCGCGCGCTGTTCCGTGCGGCCGGTGCGGAAATGATGCTGCGGCAGACGCCGCCCAAGGTCGTGATCAGCGAGTTCGTTGGTGTCGCCGAGGCGTTTTCGGCAGATGGCAAAGAGCCCAAGTTTGTGAATGCCGTCCTTGATCATATGGCCCGCGAAGCCCAGCCGGAGGCTTTCGGTAAATTATCGTGATTTGCCATCGCGAAGGTTAGGTCTATCTTTGCGTCCAGGAGGATCGCACATGCGACCTGAGAATGAACCGGATCTGATGCGTCTTTATCTGCGCCACTGCGCTATCGGCTTTGTGCTGTCGGCGGTGTTTGTCGCGCTGATCCTCTGGCATAATGTGGCCGGACTTGGCAGCCTGATTGCCGGCTCTGATGTAGGCTATCTGGCGGTGTTTTTGCTGTGGTTCTTTCACGGCACGGTCTTTGGCAGCGTTCAGTTTGCAATCGTGGTCATGAGCCAAGCGGATGACGACGACGATGATGACCATCGCGGACCGCTTATTCCGATTCGCGTTGAAGCGCGCGCATCCCGCGGCAGGTAGTCGGGCTTGGGGGGAAGTGACGGGAACCACGGCAACCGTAGAGGTAACTAATCCCGAGGACCTGTATGTACAGGTGGGCGCCAGGTAATCAGACCAGGGTCAGAACAGAGCCAGCTCCCTCGGATTTGCTTAAGGCCACTGGATTTGTACCTATGGTATACGAGAGGTGCAGAACCCGTCGCCCAACAGGTAGGGGTGTGTGTGACGAAGGGCAAGCCCCTCGTGCAGCTTATTCTTCGATGTCGCCGCGGATCAGCCAGCCTTTTGCGCCAACCATTTCGGCAGGGGCGTAGCCGAGCAACAAACGCTCTGCGATACCGACAAAGACAAGAGCCATAGAGACTTCGAAAAAAGTAATGTTGGCAAACAGTGACATTCGTTACGCTCCTCTTGGTTGCTTTAAGTTTTACGTAGGAAAGCGGCCGAAAACGTGACGTGGACAAGGCTTTTGTCCCAATGATTGCGCCCAATGTGTCCCGTTTCAGTCATAAATGTGGCGCGTGTCATTTTTCCTCAGGCGCCAAATATTGCGTAACATTATGAAATTTAATAATTAAAGTTGGATGCCTTGATCAATCCACTCCCCGATCCGAGATTGTTTCGCTCTGCGCTTTTGCCTGTTTGCTGCACTGAGTCGCGTTAAATTGAAGCGGTTTTGCCTTGCGTTATGTTCACCTATTGTTCAGGGTGTCGGGCATGTCCGACCTGTCCTACAGCCCGAGCCTGATGCCCGGCCAGCTTTTGGCGCGGGGGGTCAGCCGTGCTTTGCGGGGTCATGATTTTGTGAGTGTCGAGGAATTGGTGCCGACATCCGGCCTGCGCGTTGATGTCATGGCGTTGGGGCCGAAGGGCGAGATCTGGATCGTCGAATGCAAGTCCGACCGCGCTGATTTTCAGTCGGACAGCAAATGGCACGGGTATCTGGAATGGTGCGACCGGTTTTTCTGGGCGGTCGATAGCGATTTTCCAACCGAGCTACTGCCGGAAGAAACCGGCCTGATTCTCGCTGATGCCTATGACGCCGAGATCATCCGGATGGGGCCTGAAACCAGGCTAGCCCCTGCACGCCGTAAAGTGATGATGCAGAAATTTGCGCGCCATGCAGCAATGCGCGCGCAGGCCGCGCGCGATCCGGGGTTTATTACCGCTTTTTGACGGCGCGAGCGGCCATGGCCGCTGCCTTGATCTCTTCTGCGATCTCGTCGGCCTCTTCAGGTTCAAAATCCATCGGAATCTCGATACCATCGGCTTCGATGAATATCCGCACCATGCCCAGATCGGTTGGTCCGATTTGCATGTTGGCTTCAATGTCGCGCTCGTTGTTGATACCCATGGTTATCCCCCAGATTTGCTGGCTTTGGTCCTACAGCGCAGCATGCCGCGTTGGCAAGGGGATGAAGCTTTCAGCCCCGACAGTTTCCGCGCGTAGGGACTTGCAATCGTGAACTCATGCCGCTAGATCACCCCTGTTGCCGCCTTAGCTCAGTTGGTTAGAGCACTGGTTTGTGGAACCAGGGGTCCCCCGTTCAAGCCGGGGAGGCGGTACCATCCCCCCCAAAGGTTTGCGCGCTTTGAGATGTCGGAGCCTCCGGCGGGAGTTTATTGGGCAAGATGATGGAGCAGTCGCGTGTCTGAAATTATTCAGTTTGTGATTGCCGCAAACCCGCCGCCACGTCTGGATAAGGCGCTGGGGCGTGATGTGCCAGAAGAGGCGTCACTCAGCCGGTCGCGGTTGGCAAGGCTGATTGCAGACGGCGCTGTGACGGTGGATGGCGCTGTCATCACTGATCCACGTTTCCGGATTTCGGCAGGGGCGATTGTAGCTGTCACTGTCGCTGTTGCCGAGGAAAGCCACATTGGTGCGGAAGACATCGCGCTGGAAGTGGTCTTTGAAGATGACGATTTGATTGTCATCAATAAACCCAGCGGCATGGTTGTGCATCCGGCCCCGGGCACCCCGGGCGGGACCTTGGTGAATGCCTTGATCCATCATTGCGGGGATACGCTTTCGGGTGTGGGTGGCATGAAGCGGCCGGGCATTGTGCACCGGATTGATAAAGAAACCACAGGGTTGCTGGTGGCGGCGAAATCGGACCGCGCGCATCATCACCTGGCCGACCAGTTTGCCGCCCATACTGTGGAACGGCGCTATCTTGCGGTGTGCTACGGCCTGCCGGATCAGAACGATCCGCGTTTGCGCGGGATCAAGGGGACATCCTTTGAGCCGGGCAATATTCTAAAGATCCAAACGTTTCTGGGCCGTCACCGCACAGACAGGCAGCGGCAGGCGGTGTCTTTCAGCAGTGGCCGCCATGCGGTGACTCGGTCGCGCATTGTGGAGCCGCTCGGCACGCCGCCTTGCGCGGCCTTGATCGAATGCTGGCTGGAAACGGGTCGGACCCATCAGATCAGGGTGCATATGGCCCATTGTGGCCATGCGCTGATTGGCGATCCGGTCTATGGTGGACGGCGCAAACTGTCGCCCAAAGCGATTGGCGAGGCCGGTGTCGCCGCTGTGTCCGCGTTTCCGCGTCAGGCGCTTCATGCGGCAACTCTAGGGTTTGAGCACCCTGTTTCAGGTGAATTTCTTCAGTTTGAGGCGGAAATCCCCCAGGACATGCGCGAACTTTTGCGCGCTCTTGGCTCTCAGGGCTGAAATAATCGATCCCATGTGCGTGAATGCACGGAAACATGGGTCGTAAAACTGAACTGATGAGTTCATATTCTTTTTAATGGAATCGGATATGGCCGCTCTTGAAACCGAATGTTAGCGTTCCCATATCCATGTTAAGCCTTTATACATAGGAGGGCAGATACAGTGAGTAACTACAAGAATTTACCGGCACCAACGCCGGAAGGTGGTCTGAACCGCTATATGCAGGAAATCCGCAAGTTTCCGATGCTGGAGCCGGAAGAAGAATACATGCTCGCCAAGCGGTGGGTTGACCATGAAGATACGGAAGCCGCGCATAAGATGGTGACATCGCACCTGCGACTGGCGGCAAAAATCGCTATGGGATATCGCGGCTACGGTTTGCCCCAGGCCGAGGTGATCTCAGAGGCGAATGTTGGCCTGATGCAGGCGGTGAAGCGCTTTGATCCTGAAAAGGGCTTCCGTCTGGCGACCTATGCCATGTGGTGGATCCGTGCCTCGATTCAGGAATATATCCTGCGGTCATGGTCTTTGGTGAAACTGGGCACGACCTCGGCGCAGAAAAAGCTGTTCTTCAACCTGCGCAAGGCGAAAAACCGGATTGGTGCGCTTGAAGACGGTGATCTGCGCCCTGAGAACGTGCAGCGGATTGCGACAGATCTTGGCGTGACCGAGGACGAAGTGATTTCCATGAACCGCCGTCTGTCTGGCGGGGATGCATCGCTGAACGCCACGGTCAGTGCCGATGGTGAGGGTGCGGCCCAATGGCAGGACTGGCTTGAGGACGAGAGCGCGAATACCGCGGCAGAGTATGAAGCGCATGATGAACTTGATGCGCGCCGCGAACTCTTGGCCGATGCCATGTCGGTTCTGAACGAGCGTGAGAAGGATATTCTGATGCAGCGTCGTCTGTCCGAGGAGACTGTCACGCTTGAAGACCTGAGCAGCCAGTATGACGTCAGCCGCGAACGTATCCGCCAGATCGAGGTGCGTGCGTTTGAAAAGCTGCAGGCGAAGATGCAGGAGCTGGCGCGCCAGAAGGGTATGTTGGCTGACGCCTGAAGCCGCATCTTTCGAGCAAATATGATCCCCGTCAGCGCTGCTGGCGGGGATTTTTCGTTTGCACGCGTATTTCCTTTTGGTCCTTGGTGGCGCTAACATCGCGTCAAAGGGGAAATGATCATGAAACCATTGCGCTGGGGCATTCTGGGTGCCGCGAACTTTGCTGAAAAACACATGGGGCCTGCGATACACGCGGCCAGAGGCGCCGAACTGGTAGCCCTTGCCACATCCAGCCCGGAAAAGGCCGCCGGTTTTCAGGCCTTTGCGCCGGGGATTCGTATTCACGACAGCTATGATGCCTTGTTGGCCGATCCGGCAATTGATGCGGTCTATATCCCGCTGCCAAATCACATGCATGTCGAATGGTCGCTCAAGGCGATGGCGGCGGGCAAGCATGTGCTATGCGAAAAGCCGATGACGCTCGCTGAGGGAGAGTTTGATCAATTGGTTGCCGCACGGGATGCGGCGGGGGTCTTGGCGGCCGAGGCCTATATGATCGTGCATCATCCCCAATTCATCCGCGCGCGCGAGTTGGTTCAGGGCGGCGCAATTGGCAATCTCGTGCATGTGGATGCGGCGTTCAGTTTCTTTAATGACGACGCGGGCAATATCCGCAATCAGCCTGCCGCGGGTGGTGGCGGTTTGCGTGATATCGGGGTCTATACCTTCGGGTCTGCGCGTTTTGTGTCCGGAGAAGAGCCACTTGCGGTTCCCTATGCCAAGCTGCGGTTCGACAATGATGTCGATATCTTTGCGCAGGTCGCGGCGGATTTTCCAAGCTTTAGCTATGCGGCCATGGTGTCAATCCGCATGTTCCCGCGTCAGGAAATCACCTTTCACGGCGACAAGGGCGTGCTCAAATTGAGCTGTCCTTACAATGCCAATGTTTTTGATGCGGCTGTTCTGACGATGACAACCGATGGCCAGACCGCCACGACCGAGCGCTGGCCGGGGGTGAACCAATATGTGCTACAGGTAGAAAACTTCTGTCAGTCGGTACAGACTGGCGCGGCCTATCCATGCCCGCTTGAGTTTTCGCGCGGAACGCAGAAGATGATTGATATGGTGTTTGCGGCTGGTGGACGGCCCGCTTAGGAGATGACGATGCCCAATGATGATGACCGCTCCGACATAAATGTGGACGACTATGAAAACATCTGGCTGCGCTTGGTGCATATGGTGATCATTGCCGTGCTGATGAGCATGGCCAGCACTTTGCTGGGGATCATGACCGTGGCGCAGTT
>NZ_DASYOK010000015.1:0-7536 GCF_036007805.1 Yoonia sp. | reverse complement strand
CAGCGCTGATGGTACTGCGTCTTAAGGCGTGGGAGAGTAAGTCATTGCCAAACCTAATAAGAAGCACAATATCTCTCAAACGATGCACCTCAACACAATCAGAGGTGCGCAACAAGCGCGGGTTCATGCAGACCGCGTGTGTCCAAACTCTCTAAAAGAGTTTGACAAACACAAACGCCGCGTCAGGCTCACCTGATCAGGAACTGCAACACGGTAGCGCGGGATGGAGCAGCCCGGTAGCTCGTCAGGCTCATAACCTGAAGGTCGTAGGTTCAAATCCTACTCCCGCAACCAAATCTCAGTAATGATATCTATAATGGCCTCGGCATCCGGCCGGGCCCACTAGGGCTGTGATCGCGACGTCAAGTCGCAAAGCTCCTTTATCACGGCACTCTCTCGAAATCATGGGTGGCGCTCTGATCGGCAACATATGCAGATCCCGTGAGTGGCGTTCGAGCGGGCCCACTTTCGAAACAATAATGAAGAAAGTATAAATCCTTGTACGTGAATGGCTCTTGAATGGGTCGTTTGTGTTCATTCATGTCACTGGCATGGCACACACGCGGTGCTTTGCATTAGGTTGATGAAGCCTGTAAACGGGACGACCAATTTGCGGAAGGTAACAAACTCAATCCGACCCTGCATCCCTGCGCAATGTGACCACAAGTCTTGCACCGTCAAGCTGTACGGATCGTTGGACTTCTATGGCTCCCTGATAAGCAATCACCAAATCGGATGCGATGGCCAAGCCAAGACCCGTTCCGGGTTTTGATTCATCAAGTCTTTGCCCACTGACAAATGCCAGATCCCCACCGCCTTCAGCCATGCCTGGGCCATCGTCCTCGACGATGATACGAACCAGGTCTGGTGTGGCGTCAGCGGTTAGCTGGATCACATTCACTGACCATTTCAGCGCATTATCGAGCAAATTTCCGATGATCTCTTCAAAGTCGATCTGGTTGATTTTCGCATGAAGATCAGGAGGAACATTGATGATCACCTCACGCCCCGTGCGTTTTGCGAGTGCTGTAAAGGCGCGCCCCAGCCTTGCCAGACTGACATTCAGATCAGTTGATGACCCTTCAAGTGCACTATCTTGCGTCGCCTTCATGCGGGCAAATGACCGTTTAAGTTGCGCATCCAGTCGGTCGAGTGCATGGATGCCCTTTTGCACCTGCAGGCCTGCTTGCTGCATTTCAAAAAGCTCGTTGCGCAAGACCGCCGAGGGCGTTTTCAGCGCGTGCGCCAGATCCACCGTCTGTCGTCGAGACCGGCTGACGATCTCTCTGTTGCGATCCAGAAGCATGTTGATGTCGTTGACGAGCGCTTGTACCTCCTGCGGATAGCTCTCGACCGGCAATTGACCCTCATGATCCTTGCGTGCGATGACATCCTTGCGCAACTGAGACAGAGGTCTGAGCGTAAATATCACAAGCAAAAAAGCGCCCGCAACGGCCAGAAGGCCGACCAGCGCAAACGATACGTTCAAACGCTGACGCAGACCCGCCTGATCTGCCTCCAGTGCTTCGGTGGACGAGGCGACAGTGACCAACCAAACCGCGCCATCATCAAGGGTCATCTGGCGTGACAAGGCACGCAAGTTCTGCCCCGCTGGCCCTTCGATACCTGTGATAACCGGATTGGTCGCAGGTGATGTGCCGACAGGTAGCAAGGAGTCCGCAAGCGAGCGGGATACCACGATGCCACCATCCTCATTGGTGGCTTGCCAGTAGTTTCCCGAGAATGGCCGCTGATAAACTGGGTCGTTGAGCTGATCGCGCATCGCTTCGCTTGCACCGCCAGTGTTGGCCAGCGCAACGACAGCTTGCGTGTGCCGTGCCGCAAGCTGTTCATCAAAGCGCGATAAAGTGAGATCTTCGAGGTAGTTCCCAACAGCGTTGGTGCCGGCCAGCACAACAACGGTTGCCCAAATCGCGCCGCCGGCGACAGCCCGTTGGCGAAGTGATCTCACGCGACCAGCTGGATCGAATACCCGCGACCACGTTCTGTTTCAATAAGGTCATTCCCCAGCTTCTTGCGAAGGCGGGTCACAAAAACAGCGATTGTGTTGGAATCGCGGTCATCGCCGTATTCGTAAATATGCTCTGACAGTTCGGTCATTGAGACGGGGCGGTTTGCGTTGTGAAACAGGTAGGACAGAACTGCTGCTTCAGGGGCTGTAAGCGTGATGGGCATGCCATCCAGGCTTACCCTGCCGCTTCTGCTGTCAAACCTGACTCCGTTTTTCTGGAATACGGGATTTCGCTGAACGGAATTTCTGCGCAAGAGCGCGCGCGTGCGGGCGATAAATTCGGGTATGTGGAATGGTTTGGTCAGATAGTCATCAGCACCAGCGTCAAGCCCGTCGACGCGGTCTGCCCAGCCATCACGTGCTGTGAGAATGAGAATTGGAATGTTGCTGCCGTCATCGCGCCACGCTTTGAGGATGGTAATGCCATCTTGGATCGGCAGCCCAAGATCAAGAACGATCAGGTCATAGGGTTCTGTCTCACCCAGAAACTTGGCTTCCTCACCATCCGACGCCAAATCAATTGCATGCCCTTCGCTCGAAAGAGCATGTTTGATCTGCCCGGACAGCTCGATATCGTCTTCTGCAACTAAAATGCGCATGGGAAATCCTTAGGTTTCGATAGTGGCAAAAATTGGACTCCAGATAAATAGGTTATCTGTTGCGACCATTGCCACGATCACCCGAATTTCCACCGCCGCCGCCAGAATTCCCGCGGTCACCGGAATTGCCCCGGTCGCCTGAATTCCCGCGATTACCCGCGTTTGCGTTCGCATTGGCCTGTGCGTTTGCATTTGCGTTAGCTGGCAGATTCGATCCGCCGCTCGTTGACTTTGCCTCGGCTGCAACGGCCTGACCCATCTCGCTTGTATGAGAAATACGCTCCCCCTGAACACCGTTGTAGAGCAGTTCAATGACTGACCCGTCATCACGCTGCAAAAGCAAACGATAGGTCATGCGGCCGTTGGAAAGAAAGCCGCGAATATCGATAACGACACCGCCAAATTCCGAAACCGCCGTTGATGCGATTGTTTCGGCGCGCAGTATTTGTTCCTGCTGGACCAGCTGGCGCAATTGACCCTGCGATAGTTCCGACACATCAGCGGCAGCGCCAAATGGCACCAATGCAAGCATCGACGCGAATATCGCTGATCTCAGGGTGATGGGAATATCCAGCAAAGGCTTTCGTTCAGTATCCAAAATTAACCGCGCACACACACCATACGGGCATTCGTGCGATCATCTAGATCTCGTATGACACTTTCAACACTAGGGAAAGGCAACTTTCGGGCGTTCGGTACTGTCTCAGACACGATCTTGTCGTTTTCGTGGAGGTCTTCAGTCATACGGCCGCGCAAAATCAAGAAATTTGTCTCAGACATGTCTTTAACTTTCATCACTGCAGTGAATTGGAATCGGTCAACAAATAACGCGTACAGCGTAAAATTTTACATGGCCGCTATGAACCTTTTCAAAACCACGTGTTCACGTGCGGTTCATGTTGCCGGGTTCCTGAAACCTGCTTGCGTGCCGGCGTTGCACGAAAAATGCGCCTATTGATTTTGACCCCATCGCAGCTGAACGGGCGCAGATATGCGGTTTCCCGTGATCCTGGCGGGATCACATGAACCCAGACAAACGATCCATTCAGCGGTCGTTCATTTTCCTTCGCTTACCAACTGAGGTGAATCATGCAGGAAGGAAAAGCAAATGATGCGCAAGACACACTTGAAGACGAAGGTTCTTTGCATTGCAGCCATGTTGTGCATGACGAGTGCTACGGTTTTTACAATATCAGCTACCCCAGCCTTTGCGGAGCGTGGAGGGAATGGGCAAGGCAATGGCCGCTCCAGCGAAGCGCGCGGCAATCAAAACGAAAGAGGCAATGGCGCCAGCGAACGGCCCGCTTCCGGCAACAATGGACGGGGCCACCTTGCACGTGAACTTGGCAGCCTGAATGCCGCACATGCCAACCCCAATGCGCTTGCCAATGCGTCGCCCAACAGCATGCCCGGCAAGCTCAATGTTTATAGAATGGCGCAAGAGGATTTTGCGGCAGTTGTTGCGATCCAAGATGAAAAATTTGACGCGTATCAGGCCCTGATTGAACTGTCGGAAGAAGAAAGAGAAACCGCATTCTCGGAAGGCGGATATGAGGAGGCCGTGACAGCGGCCGCAACTGCCTATGAAATGGCAAGGCTTGATGCATTAGATGCGCAGGACGCTGCGGATGACAGTCTGTCAGTTCTGACAGGTGGGCGCGAGCTTTCCGACGCGGCCTTGGCAGAGCTGTGGCGCCTTCTCGGTCTTTAAGGCACCATTTTGAAACAGGAACACTGTTGCGGCCGAGGGTAATTGCTCTTGGCCGCTATTAATTTTCCCGTCAGAATGTCCGTTCTCAACGCTTGGCGGGCGATATGGCGCTCACTTCGCCCTTGGCGGACCTCTCGGAGCGCGTCCGACCATTTGCATGCTGCGATGGATACTGTTCGTGCAGCGCCCTGATCAATTTCCGGTACGTCGCACGGTGCCTGTTGCGCACGTTTACACCGACAAATACCGATTGATCTATGCTTGGCGCATCAACAACTCTCTGGCAGATGCCCGATGCAATCAACGCTTTGGCCGAATGTTCCAGCACATAGGCTGATCCCGACAGTGACGTCAAAAGATCAACCATCGCGGCATTCTGGCCGATCGACAGCGAGACATGCGTCAGGTCCGGCAAAAGTGCGGCATGCGCATTTGCAAAGGTTGCCGAGTAATTTGCCAGAATGTAGTTTTCCTTGCCGACGCCTGCCAAAGTATCACCTTGGGTCGAGACCATGACATAACGCACTTCTCCGAGTGTCTCGAAGTACAGGTCGGGCTGAATCTGGGGGGAATATAAAATAGCTATATCTTGCCTACCAATAATCAAATCAGAACACATTTGACTGGAATAATCCGCCTCTAGCAAAAAGGCGGTCTGGGGCAGGATCTCGCGAAGATGTCCAATTAGCCTCTTGATTTCGATTCCAACCAGATCGTGCTGAAGCCCGATCCGCATCGTGATACCGGCAAGCGCCGTATCTTGCGCGGCATTTTTGGCCGTCACCCAATCGTGGCGGAGACTGCGGGCGTGCGGTTCAAATCGCAGGCCTTGGGTCGTCAAGGCCGTGCCTGAGCGAGAGCGCTGAAACAGTTTCACCCCCACAGATGCCTCAAGCGAACGCACGCGCCCTGAAACGGTTGACTGCGTCACACCCAAACGCTCTGCGGTACGGTTGAAACTCTTTGTCTCGCAAAGATCCAGGAATGTATCGATCAATTCTATCTGCATCATTCACATCATGTCCTAATCGGTAAATCCGATCAATAATAACCGGATGGGCAGATTGCGCGATTTGCGAACTGGGAGAATACTCGATCCAGTTCCAGGGAGGCGTGAGCATGTTGGACATAGAGAAAAGAAAAGCCCGCAGCGGGGGGCGTGCAGCGCGCGTCGCCTTGCGTAGCGCCCCTTTGGCCGAGAATATGCGCCCTGTCCGCGCAGGCCTTCCCGGGGGACAATATAAACCTCTGACCGATGCAGATGTTCTGCGTATCCACCATGCGGCGCTTGACGCTTTGGAGCAGATTGGTCTGTCACAGGCCCCGCCCTCCGGTGTCGAGATTTTGACGAAAGCGGGCGCAATCCTTGGTGATGACGGGCGCATCCGTTTTCCGCGCGCCTTGGTCGAGGATATGTTGGCCAAAGCTGCGCGGAATATCACATTACATGGCCGTGACCCGCAGTATGATTTGCATCTGACGGGCACCAACGTCCACTTTGGCACGGCGGGTGCAGCGGTGCATGTGGTGGACCTTGCGACCAACACCTACCGAGACAGCACTGCACAAGACCTGCACGATGCGGCCAAGATTACCCACGCGTTGGATAATGTGCATTTCTTCCAGCGCGCGATGGTGGCGCGGGATATCTCTGACAATCTCGAAATGGATCTGAACACGATCTATGCCTGCTGTTCAGGCACGACCAAACATGTCGGCACATCTTTTGATGATCCAAGCCATGTCGCGCCGTCAATCGAACTCCTGCACCGGATCGCAGGCGGAGAAGAAGCATGGCGTGCGCGCCCCTTTGTTTCGAACTCGAACTGTTTTGTCGTCCCGCCGATGAAATTCGCCGAAGAAAGCTGTCGGTCCATGGAGGCCTGCATTCGCGCGGGCATGCCGGTGCTCTTGCTTTCTGCGGGGCAAGCGGGTGCCACCGCACCCGCGCCAATTGCCCTTGCGATTGTTCAGGCGGTTGCTGAATGTCTGGCCGGCGTCGTCTACGTAAACGCGATGGCGCCGGGTCATCCGGCGATCTTTGGCACATGGCCTTTCGTCTCTGACCTGCGGACGGGTGCGATGTCGGGTGGTTCGGCGGAGCAGGCCCTTCTGACGGCAGGCTGCGCACAGATGCACCGGTTCTATGACATCCCCGGGGGTGCGGCGGCGGGCATATCGGATTCGAAACTCCCCGATATGCAGGCCGGATGGGAAACAGGTATTACAAACGTGCTGGCGGGTCTTTCGGGTCTGAACATGGTCTATGAGGCCGTGGGCATGCATGCCTCATTGCTGGGGTTCTGTCTGGAATCCCTCGTACTTGGCGATGATGTGCTGGGGCAGGTTCTGCGCACCGTCCGCGGCATTGACGTGACCGAAGACAGCACGTCCATCGAGGCGATGAAGGCCGTCTGTTTGGGCGGTCCGGGGCATTACCTTGGCTCCGATCAAACGCTTGCCTTGATGCAGACGGAATATATCTACCCGACCTTAGGCAACCGGATGAGCCCGAAGGAATGGAACGAAGCCAACCGTCCCATGTTGCTGGATCAGGCGATTGCCCGCAAAAATGACATCCTCAGCAAAGCGCAAATCCAGATCGACCCCACGGTCGATGCAGCGATCCGCGCTGACTATAATATCTACTTCAAATAAGGGGCACCCATGCACTACGGATATATCGGCCAAGGCAATCTTGGGGCAAATTGCGCGGCCTGTTTGCTGCGCGGGGGCATGGATGTGACTGTCACAGACATCAATCGTGCCGCCGCTGAACCCGTTATCGCATTGGGTGCCAAATGGGCCGACAGCCCCGCCGAACTTGCAGGTTCGGTTGATCACGTGATCACCTGTCTGCCATCCCCCGCTGTCTCTGAAGCGGTCGCCGCACAGATGCTTCCCGAGATGAAAGAGGGCGCGCATTGGATCGAAATGTCTACCTTGGGTCGCGACGAGGTGCTGGCCTTTGCAGGCAAAGCGGCGGCGCATGATGTGCGGATGATGGAGCTACCTGTCACGGGCGGTGTGCATCTGGCCGCGCAGGGCAACATCACCATGCTGGCCGGTGGCGACAAGGATATGTTCGAGACCCATCTGCCTGCGCTACAGGCGATGGGTAATCAGGTGTTCCACATGGGTCCGCTTGGGTCGGCGTCGATTATCAAGGTGATCACCAATATGCTGGCCTTTAT
>NZ_DASYOK010000014.1:0-21248 GCF_036007805.1 Yoonia sp. | reverse complement strand
TCTCCGGGCAGATGCGGGATCAGGTGGGATTTCACACCGATCGGTCCCATACCGGGGCCGCCACCACCGTGGGGAATGCAGAAGGTCTTGTGCAGGTTCAAATGGCTGACATCGCCCCCCAGATCACCGGGGCGCGACAGGCCGACCATCGCGTTCATATTGGCCCCGTCGATATAGACCTGACCGCCGTGATCATGGGTAATCTTGCACACCTCGGTCACGGTTTCCTCGAACACACCATGGGTCGAGGGATAGGTGATCATGCAGCCTGCAAGGTTGTCGGAATGCTGCTCTGCTTTGGCGCGGAAATCATCCAGATCAATGTCCCCTTTGGCGTCCGATTTGATCGGCACCACAGTCCAGCCGACCATCTGTGCCGAGGCAGGGTTCGTGCCATGCGCGGACATCGGGATCAGACAGATGTTGCGGTGCCCCTGCGCCTGCTCTGCGTGATAGCGCGCAATCGTCAAAAGCCCCGCATATTCGCCCTGCGCGCCGGAATTGGGCTGCATCGAGATCGCGTCATAGCCGGTCACATCACAGAGTTTCGCGGACAGATCGTCGATCATTTCGTGATAGCCTTCGGCCTGATCGCGGGGCGCATAGGGGTGCAGCAGCGCGAATTCGTCCCAGGACACAGGCATCATCTCGGCGGCGGAATTCAGCTTCATTGTGCAAGACCCCAGCGGGATCATCGCACGGTCCAGCGCCAGATCACGGTCAGCCAAGCGGCGCATGTAACGCATCATTTCCGTCTCGGCGCGGTTCATGTGGAACACTGGATGCGTCAGGTAATCGGACGTGCGGATCAGCTTTTCGGGCATGTGATAATGCGGCGTATAATCCTTGTCCTCCCGCGTGATGCCAAAGGCGCGCCAGACGGCCTCGATTGTGTCGGGCCGTGTGCGTTCATCCAGCGTGATCCCCACGCGGGTTTTGCCCACCGCACGCAGGTTGATCCCTTCGTTCACCGCCGCGGCCATGACAGCCGCCTGCAACGGCCCCACATCGACCGTCACCGTGTCAAAGAAGGTGGCGGGGCGCACGTCAAAGCCCGCGTCTTTCAGCCCCTCGACCATCCGCGCGGTTTTGCGGTGAATGCGTTGGGCGATGGCCTTCAGCCCCTCAGGGCCGTGGAAAACGGCATAAAACCCGGCCATCACCGCCAAGAGCGCCTGTGCCGTACACACGTTGGACGTCGCCTTTTCGCGGCGGATATGCTGTTCGCGCGTCTGCAAGGACAGCCGGTAGGCGCGGTTGCCGTGGCTGTCGATCGACACACCCACAATGCGGCCGGGCATGGAGCGTGCATAGGCCTTTTTCGTCGCCATATAGGCCGCGTGCGGGCCGCCATAGCCAACGGGCACGCCAAAACGCTGGGTGCTGCCGATGGCGATGTCGGCGCCCATCGCACCGGGTTCTTTGAAGAGCGTCAGTGATAGCGGGTCAGCGGCGATCACACCAATCGCATCCGCTGCATGCAGGGCCGCAATCTGGTCAGTGAAATCACGCAAATGCCCGTGGGTTCCGGGGAACTGGAAGATCCCGCCAAAGACTGCCGCGGCATCCAATGTGTCAGGATCGCCCACGATCACCTCGATCCCCAAAGGTGCGGCGCGGGTCTGGATCACCGCAATATTTTGCGGGTGGCAGTTTTCGTCAACAAAGAACGCCTTGGCTTTGCTCTTGGCGACACGCTGCGCCATGGTCATTGCCTCGGCGCAGGCAGTCGCCTCGTCCAGCAGGGACGCGTTGGCAATTTCGAGCCCTGTCAGGTCAGACACCATCGTCTGGAAGTTCAACAATGCCTCAAGCCGGCCTTGTGAAATCTCGGGCTGATAGGGCGTATAGGCGGTGTACCACGCAGGGTTTTCGAAAATATTGCGCTGGATTGCGGGGGGCGTGACCGTGCCATGATACCCCTGCCCGATCAAAGACGTCAGCACCTTGTTCTTTTGGGCCGTCGTTTTCATGCGGCGCAGCAACTCTGCCTCGGACAGCGGCTTGCCGAAATCCAGCGGGTCTTTCTGCCGGATTGCGGCGGGTAATGTGTCATCAATCAGCGCATCAAGGTCTTTTGCCCCGACCACTTCCAGCATCTGCACCATTTCGGCCTGCGAGGGTCCGATATGGCGGCGGTTGGCAAAGTCATAGGGCAGATAATCGGTCGGGGTAAAAGGCATGTCAGGCTCCGCGCGTGTTCAGGCGATCATTGCGTTATAGGCTGCTTCGTCCATGTAGTCGTCCATCTGTGACGGGTCGGACGGTTTGATCTTGAAGAACCAGCCATCCCCGATGGCATCCTCGTTGGCGAGGGCGGGATTGTCGGCAAGGGCTGTGTTGACCTCGACAATTTCACCATCCAGAGGTGCGAGGATATCAGAAGCCGCCTTGACGCTTTCGATCACTACGATCTCGTCGTCCTTGGTCACTGTCGCGCCGACTTCGGGCAATTCGACAAAGACGATATCGCCCAGTTGGGTCGTGGCGTGTTCTGTAATCCCCACGACGATCAGGTCGTCTTCGGGGCGCAGCCATTCGTGTTCTTCGGTGTATTTCATCGGGGCTCTCCAGAGTTAACGTTTGAAATTGGCAGGTGTGAAGGGCATCGCAGCAACCGTCAGCGGCAGGCGCTTGCCGCGCAATTCGCCCCAGACGGTGGTGCCGGTGGCAAACAGATCCGTCGGCAGATAGCCCATGGCGACAGGTGCGCCGACGGTCGGGCCGAAACCGCCCGATGTGATGGTGCCGACTGGGGTGGCAGCGTCTTCGCTTGCAAAAAGCGGCACACCTTCGCGCATGGGTGCGCGCCCTTGCGGCAGCAGGCCCACGCGTTTGCGCGCAGCACCCTCTGATAGGGCGGGCAAAATGACTTCCGCGCCGACAAACCCGCCAGCGCGTGCGCCGCCCGCGCGGCGGACCTTCTGGATTGCCCAACCAAGGGACGCCTCGGCAGGGTTTGTGCCCGCGTCGATATCATGTCCATAAAGGCATAGCCCTGCTTCAAGTCGCAAACTGTCGCGTGCGCCCAACCCGATGGGGGCCACGTCATCATGCGCCAATAGCGCCTCTGCCAAGGCTACGGCCTGATCCGCAGGGACCGAGATTTCATAGCCGTCCTCGCCAGTATAGCCCGACCGCGAGACCCAGCATTCCGCACCCGCGAGTGTCAGCGTCGCGACATCCATAAAGCGCATATCAGCGGCACGCGGATCGAGGGTGCGTAGCACAGCCTCTGCCGCCGGACCTTGCAGCGCCAAAAGCGCGCGGTCGGTGATTTCGGTCACGGACACACCCGTCAGTTCGGCCTGCATATAGGCGATGTCATCGGCCTTGCAGGCGGCATTCACAACGATGAAAACATGATCACCACGGTTCGCCAGCATCAGATCATCACGGATGCCGCCCGCTGCATTGGTGAAAAAACCATAGCGCTGGCGGTTTTCAGCCAGATCCAGAATATCCACGGGGATCAGCCGCTCCAGTGCCGCTGCAGCACTTGTGTAATCGGCACCCGTCACACGCACCTGCCCCATGTGGCTGACATCAAACAGGCCTGCCTTTGCCCGCGTGTGCAGATGTTCCTGCAGCACGCCCATCGGATATTGGACAGGCATATCATAACCGGCAAAGGGCACCATTTTTGCCCCCAGCGAAAGGTGAAGCGCATGTAGCGGGGTTTGGTGCAGATCAGACATTGCCAAGCCGTTCCTTCTTTCCGGCCGACGCGATCTTGCGATCATACGGCACCACGTGGGCACGGCAGCGGATGCCGACGTGCGTGATGCCCCCTCTGTCCTGATGCCTGAGATTGCTATCCCTTCGGCGGGCAGCGACCTGCCACTCTCCAGAGTCTTCTTACCTACGTCGGTCCTGTGGCCTGAGAGTTTCCGGGGCGGTTGCTCCTTCGGCACCAACTGGGTTGGTTCTCCCGACGTCGATTGCGACGCAACTTGCCCCGTTCCCGACCTGCGCGCAAGAGATTCGATGCATCCGAAACCTCTAAATGATTGGCAGTTCCGGCGCGGCACGGGTCGTCAGCAAACGCCCCCCTGCGGGTGTCACGACGATGTTTTCCTCATGCACCATCATCAGCCCGTCACCGTAGGAGACAGAGGGTTCCAATGTGATGACCATGTTCTCTTGCAAGACCGTCGCATCAAAGCCCGCCAGCGAGGGTTGTTCGGTCAATTGCAGCCCCAATCCGTGCCCCAAACGACCGATGTCACCCCCGCTGTCCTGTATCTCGGCAATTACTGCGCTCATTGCAGCACAAAGCTCCTGACAGGTAGTGCCGGGGCGCGCTGCAGCTATGCCTGCTTCGGTCGCGCGCCAAAGCACATCATAGGCGCGTTTGGCCATGTCATCGGCGCGCCCAATCGTCCAGTTGCGATCAAAATCGCAATAATAGCCGTCACAGACCATACCGCTGTCCAGCATCAGGATATCGCCCTTGGCAAGCGGTGTGCCGTCCGGCGGCGAGATGACATCTGCATAGCCCCCCTGTGCCGCCGCCCCCACCACATAGGGCGCACCGTCGGCGCCCTGTGCCAATGCGGCGCGCCGAAACTCGCGGAACACAGCATCGAGCGGCGTGCCTTCTTGCGCAAACGCGGGCACCTGCGCAAAGGTCGCCGACCCGATCGCGCAGATATGGGCAAGTTTCGCAACCTCGGCGTCGGATTTCACCATACGCAGGCCTTGCACCAGCGGTGCCACATCGGTGACCGAAAGGCCCGGCAATCCAGCCATCAACCTGTTCCAATCAGCCAGCGGCATGCGCAGATGTGTCTCATGGCCCAGCATGACCCCGATCTTTGTGCAAGGCGCCAACAGCTCAGTCAGCAAGCTGATCCCGTCATCCGCAGGACAAGGCGCGCACCATGTGCGGATGTCATCCACCCATGTCTGACGCATAAGAGCAGCACCTATTTCAGGGATGATCGCGACGGGCTTGCCTGCTTGCGGCACAAAAACAAACCATGGCCGTGTCGGGCTTTGCCAGAACAGGGTTTGGAAGCCGGTGAAATAGGTGACCTCTGCTTCGGTCATCAGCAACAGGCCCTCAAGGCCCTGCTCCGCCATCTTTTCCTGTGCGCGTGTTGTCCGCGCGAGATATTCCGCCTCCGGAAACCCGCGTGTCGATGGTGCCGTCATTGTGGCCCCATGCCCGATATCGCCCGCCCACTGTGTTTGAAAATCTGGCCAAACCCCTGCAAGTCATCCATGATCCCTGCCCTGCGCAAACACGACCAGAACTGCGCCTGATTTGAGGTAATCACCGGCTTACCCACGATCTGTTCGATCTCGTCGACGACCTCAAGCGCGCGGATGCCGCTGCAGGACAGAAAAATCGCATCCGCATCCGGGCTGTCGATGTCCAGCGCAAACTGCTTCCAGTAATCGGGTGTGACACGGCCGAATTCAACGCCGGTTGCCAATTGCAAACCCTGAATATCCAGCACGTCAAAGCCCGCTTGTCCCAGATAAGCGGCCTCGGCGGTGTTGATCTCGTCCAGATAGGGTGTGCCAATGACGATCTTTTGCGCGCCCACTTCACGCAACGCATCCATCACGCCGGTGACAATGCACATAGGCTGGGCCCATGGCGCACCTTTGCGGATTTCGCGAAAGACGCTTTCCTCACCGCAGATGATCGAGCCAGAGGTGCAGCAATAGCTGATCACCTCGGGGCGCATATCGGGCTGCAGGCGCGAAGCGGCATCGGCCATATCGTCGATGTGGCGCGCCAAAGTTTCATTGGTGGTGTGATCGTCTGTTTTCAGACGGGTGAAATGGACAGCCACGCCATCGGGGGCCATATCCATGCAATCGGCCTCGCAGGCCAGATCGGTCGACATCAGGATAAACCCCAGCCGCGCGCGGTGGTGCCGGCCTGCGTCCATCTTGGGGTTGCGGGGTTTGGACAGGATCATGCCCAAGTGTTAGGTCGCCGCGCGCAGATTCCAAAACGAAATCTGCGCGCGGTACCGCATCAATCGCCGTCAGCGACACCTTCTGCCCGCTTGCGCGCACGGCGCGCGCGGTAACTTGGCAAAAGCACCAGCAGCAAGGCCAAGACCAGCAACCCCAATGTCATCGGACGCTCAAGGATAAAGCCGAGGCCACGATAAAGCTGCATGGAGCGCGCAAAGTTGTCTTCCAGCATCGTGCCAAGGATGAACCCGATCAAGAGCGGTGCCAGCGGATAATCCGCAAACCGCAGGATCGTGGCGACCACACCAAAGCCCACAAGGATCAAGAGCTCGGTCGCGTTATTCTGCCCGATATAGGCTCCCATCAGCGTAAAAAACAGAATGAAGGGGATCAGGTAGTTGCGCGGGATCGACAGGATCTTGGCGATATAGGGGATCAGCGGCAGGTTCAGCAACAAAAGCACCAGATTGCCGATGAACATCGAGATGATGACAGCCCAAAAAATCTCGGGCGTGTCTGTCATCAGACGTGGACCGGGGGTGACATTCAATGCAATCAGCGCGCCCAACAGGATCGCCGTCGTGCCGGAACCGGGGATACCCAGCGTCAACAAAGGCACGAATGATCCGGTACAGGCCGCGTTGTTGGCTGTTTCCGGCGCGGCAAGACCCTTGACAGACCCTTTACCGAATTCGGCCTGCTCTTCGCCTTTGGCAAGGTTGCGTTCCACAGCATAGCCGAGGAAAGACGCAATCGTGGCCCCCGCACCGGGCAAAACGCCGATAAAGAAGCCCTGGATGGACTGACGTCCGATCACAGGCAGGATCGCCCTCCCTTCGGCCCGCGAAAAGCGCAGATTGGTGATCTTGTTGCTACCGCCTTCGGCGTTGCTGGCCCCGCGTGCGGGGTTCAGCACGAGGAAAAGTGCCTCAGGCAGGGCAAACATCGCCATAGCCAATGTGATAAAACTGATGCCCGACTGCAGGTCCATCACGCCCATCGTAAAGCGTGGCATGCTGAACAAAGCGCCCTCGCCCACGGTGGCGAGCATCAGACCCAGCAGGGTCATCATCAGCGCCTTGCCCACTTGCCCTGTCCCTGCAAAGGCCGCGATAGCCGACAGACCCACAACCATCAGCGCAAAATACTCGGCCGAATGGAACAACAGCGCAACAGAGGACAAAGCCGGCGCAAAGACCATCAAAAGGATCACACCGATCGTGCCACCTGCAAAACTGCTGACTGCGGCGATGGTCAGCGCCTTGCCTGCCTGCCCGTTACGTGCCATAGGATAACCGTCAAAGCTGGTGGCGACGGTGCCCGCCACACCGGGCGCATTCAGCAGGATCGACGAGGTCGAGCCGCCAAAGATCGCACCGTAATAAACGCCGGCCAACAGGATCAGCGCCGCCGCCGGATCCCCCAAGGTGATCGCCACCGGGATCATAATGGCGATAATCGACATAGGCCCCAGACCCGGCAACATGCCGATGAATGTCCCAATCAGGCAGCCGAACACGACCATCAGGATGTTCTGCACAGAAAAGGCCGCTTCTAGGCCAATCAAAATACCTTCAAGCATAGCCTACATCCCCATGAAAAACGGAAAGGGCCGCAAGAAGATGCCAAGCACCTCTTGGACCAGATACCACACAAAACCCGTGGCGAAGGCCGCGACAGGGATCATGATGTGAAACTTGCGCTCGCCCAGGATCGCGCTGCCGGCCACCAGAAAGACGGTGGTCGAGATCAGAAAACCCGCAGGCCGCAGCATCAGCGCGTAAAGCACCATGAGCGCCAGCAGCAACAGGGCCTGACCGAGTTTGTATTCGTGCAAACGGCGATAGTTGATTTCAGTGGCCGAGGGGCCCGCGTCGCTGTCGTCGGTCTTTTCCAGACCCAAAAGCACAACCAGACCAACGATAATCCCAAGAACGGCCAGCACCTTTGGAAAGGTCGAAGGCCACACAGGGTTACGTTGCATAAAAGGGGGAAGAAGCTGATCCATCGTAAAGTATGCGGCATAGCCATAAACGCAGCAAAATAAGACAAAGATCAGCGCGATCCAACGATCCAGCGCCATGAATTCCCCTCCCTGAAAATTCGTGTAGTGAAACCGTCCCGCATGATTGCGGGACGGCAAAGTATTGCAGCCTAGGCCTTAGAGAAAGCCGAGTGTCCGCATCAGGTCACCGATTTCCTGCTCCTGGTTGTCCAGGAATGCACGGAAGTCTTCACCGTTGTTGTAGATGTTGACCCAGCCGTTACGCGCACGGACTTCTTCCCACTCGGGTGTGTCGTACATCGCAGCAATGACGGCCTGCATTTTCGCAACCTGTTCGTCCGCCAGACCGGGTGCCGCAAAGAAACCGCGCCAGTTGATGAACGTGGTATCAAGACCCTGCTCGATCATTGTGGGTGCGCTGTCATAGGCCGGCACACGTTCGGGGGATGTCACGCCAAGAATGCGGACTTCACCTTGGTCGGCCAGCGCAATCGCCTCGGAAAAGCCGGTTGAGAGCGCCTGGATTTCACCGGACAGCAGACCTGCCATGGCTGCACCACCGGCGTCATACGGAATATAGTTGAACGCTGTCGGATCTTCGCCCGCCGCCTGCATGACAGAGGCCGCAACAAGGTGGTCAAGCCCGCCGGGTACAGACCCGCCGCCAACAGCAAAGCCCATGCCATCAGCACGGTACGCCGCCAGCAGATCATCCATCGACTGGATCGCACTGTCTGTGCTGACAACAATCGCCGCATAGTCACCCACGGTGCCCGCGATCAGGGTCAGGTCGCGGTAGCTTTGTGGAAACACGCCTGTGAGCGAGCGGATGATGATTGGTGTCGAATTCACCATCATGGTGTTTTGCAGCGATTCCGCATTTTCGATCAGGTGGGCAATCGCCACACCGCCGCCGCCACCGGACATATTTTCGTAAGATGCTGTGCCCACAAGGCCGGACGCGGTCAACGCCTCACCAGTGCCACGGGCAGTGCCGTCCCAACCACCACCAGCGCCGCCGGGGATCAGGAAATTAATCTCGTCCATCACCTGATGGCCGCCAGCGGTTGCTGGGTTTGTAAAAGCGAGTGTAACGGCCGCAGCGGCCATCACGACCCGGCGGGTCATGTTCATTGTCATCGGTAGTCCTCCCATTTGACAGGCGCGGTTTCCCCGCCCATGTTAAATAACCGCATGCGAAGCTGACACGAGCCTGACACCAGTTGAATTAATTCACCCGCCGCCGGATTTCAGGTTGCGCGGACCGAGGAGAGACCGATCAATGCGCTTTTTGCTCGTTGAGGATAACGAAGAACTGGGCGCGGCTGTGATCGCGCGTCTGTCGCTTGACGGGCATGCGGTGGATCTTGCCACAACACTGGCCGAGGCCGAGGAGTGGCTGGCGATTGCGCAATACGACCTGATGCTGCTTGATGTGATGCTGCCCGATGGCGACGGCCGCGAATTTTTGCGCAAAACACGGACAGTCGAGCGACTTCCGGTGATCGTGCTGACCGCGCGCAGCCAAGTGTCCGACCGCGTTGACACGCTTGATCTGGGTGCTGATGATTACATCACAAAACCATTTGATTTCGGTGAGTTAGAAGCCAGGTGTCGCGCAGTATTACGCCGTCGCGGCACGCCGACACCCGCACTTATTCCGCTTGGCACGGCGCTGTTTGACCCGTCAGGCGGCACACTCCTGCAAAACGGAGACACAAAGCCCTTGCGCAACCGCGAACTGCGCCTGCTCGAGGTCTTTGCGCGCAATAAGGGCCAGATCCTGTCCAAGACCCAATTGCTTGACCGCTTGTTTCCCCAAGATGCCGAAGTCAGTGAGAACGCCATTGAGGTCTATGTCGGCCGCCTGCGCAAACGGCTTCAGGAGGCCGGGGTCGAAATCGAAACCGTGCGCGGTATCGGATACCGGATGACATGGCCATGAGCACCGCAAATTCGCTGCCGTTCTGGTGGCGCTCTATCGGTCAACGCCTCACAATCCTGCTCGCGGGTGTCGCGGCTGTGCTGGCAATTCTGTCATGGTGGACTGTCACATCCTTTGCGCGCGAAGCCGCCGAACAGACCCAAGACAACGTGCTTGTCGCCTCAGCCACGACAATCGCCGAGGCGCTGCACAGTGAACAGGGCACGATTCTGCTGGAATTGCCCTACTCTGCCTTTGCAATGCTGGATGCAATCGGCCAGGACCGCGTGTTCTACCGCGTGTCTGCCGGGGGCGAGACACTGACCGGATATGACGATCTGGCCGAACCCGTTAATCCTGTCGGTCGCCCCGGCGCTGCGACTGTCCGCACGATGGATTATCGCGGCGACACGGTGCGCGCGGTCACCGTCCAGCGCACGGTTCTGGCAGGCCAACAGCCTGTGCCGGTATTGGTTACCGTGGCGCAAACCCGCACAGGTGTGCAAGCGATTGGCGCGGAACTTTCACAAACAGCCGCAGGGCTTTCGGTGTCACTCTTCATTGTTGCTGTGGGGCTTGGGGCCTTTGCTGCAGGCAATGCGTTGCAGCCGCTCAACAGCTTCGCTCAAGCTGTGTCGCGGCGCGGCCCGTCCGATTTGCGGCCCCTGCGCCGCCAAGTCCCTGCTGAACTGTCACCGCTTTTGATTGCGCTCAACCGTCTGATGGAACGTTTGGGGCACTCGATCCGGCGGTCCGAAGAGTTTATCGTCGAGGCCGCCCACCGCGTTCGCACGCCATTGGCCACTGTGCGGGTGCAGGCTGAACTGGCACTTCATACCGTTGAAAAAGAAGAAGAGAAACAAATGCTGAGGCGAATCATCCGTGCGGTCGACGAAAGCTCGCGTTCGGCCAGCCAGCTTCTGGATCACGCCACCGTCAGTTTCCGTGCCGACACACTGGCGCAGGACCACGTTGATCTGGCCGAACTGGCCACGCGTGTGTCAGACGGGCTCGCCCCAACAGCCGACATGAAGGACATCGCGATCATCCTCAATTGCAAAGGCCCCGCTGATGTGCGCGGGGATGCCATTTTGTTGGAAAGTGCGCTGCGCAATGTCTTGGATAATTCTATCAAATACTCGCCTGCGGAAACAGCGATCGACGTCACCCTTGACCGCATGGACGACAGATACTGGCGTCTGACAGTGCGCGATCATGGTCGCGGATTTTCGGCGCCCTGTCTGCCGGATCTGACAGCGCGCTTTCAACGCGGTACCAACGTCGATCAGGTGGTCGGATCCGGCCTCGGGCTGACCATCGCAAAAGAAGTGCTCGACGCCCATGGCGGCCGGATCGAATTGACAACCCCCGACGATGGAGAAGGCGCATGCGTTTCCCTGATCTTGCCCGCAGCCTGATTGCAACAACACTTTTGCTTTGTCTGGGCGGGCCACTGGCCGCCCTCGAACTTGAAGACCAAAAGTTCTACCCCGGCACCGGTGATGTCGCGCTCAAGGTAATTTCGACCGGCGATCTGGAGGTTTTCGAGCCATTTATTTTACAATTTCAGGCAGAAAACCCAGCTATCGGCATCGATTATTATGTGACGTCCAGCGCCGTTTTGCATCGCGCCATCACCGAGGGCGCGGTCTTTGATGTCGCAATCTCTTCGGCGATGGACCTGCAATTCCAACTGGCCAATGATGGCGCGACACAGACCTATACATCCCCCGTCACACAGGCCCTGCCCGTCTGGGCGCAGTGGCGCAATCAGGTCTTTGCCTTCACGGCCGAACCCGCTGTTGCTGTTATTTCGCGCGCGGCTTTCGCTGGCATGGAACGCCCGAAAACACGCCAAGACCTGATTGCCCTGTTGCGCCAGAACCCTGAGATTTTTCAGGATGCGATTGGCACATATGATGTCCGCAGCAGTGGTTTGGGTTATCTTTTTGCCACCCAAGAGGCACGCAATTCCGATACCTACTGGCGACTGTCCGAACTGATGGGGTTGCGCGGTACGGCGCTTTATTGCTGTTCGGCGCAGATGATTGACGATGTGGCCTCGGGCCGGTTGTCTATGGCGTATAATGTGCTTGGCTCTTACGCATCCGGACGGATCGCGCACGATGACCGGTTGGAAATTCTGGATCTTCAGGACTATGCCACCGTGATGCTGCGCACAGTGCTGATCCCTGCAACGGCGACGCAAACCGCCAGCGCGGGGCTGTTTGTTGACCGCCTGCTGCAAGAAGGGATGCGCGAACAGTCCAGTATTTGGGTCCTGCCCCCTTTGGGTGCCGCAGAAACACCCGAAGCCCGCGCCTATGGCCCGATCCGGCTTGGCCCCGCGCTCTTGGTCTATCTCGATAAATTGAACAGAAACGCGTTTCTCCGCGAATGGAGCGATGCAATGCTACAGGACGCAGCAGAGTATCCCTAGCGCGCCAGAACCAACTCGGCCTTCAACCCGCCAAGCCGCTCACTGCTCCCCAGACGCAAGACGCCGCCATGGGTACGCGCAATATCGGCCACGATGGACAGGCCAAGGCCGACACCGCTGCCCTTGTCCTGATTGCGCGCCGGATCAAGGCGCACAAAGGGGCTCAGCGCCTCATCATAGCGATCTGGCGGAATACCGGGGCCGTCATCTTCGACCCAGAACCGGACCGCGCGATCCGTCACACTGACGCCGATTTCCGCTCTTGTGCCATAGCGCAGCGCATTGCCTATCAGATTGTCCATGGCGCGGCGGATCGCCAGCGGGCGAAGGCCGACCTTTTCGTCCGCCCCCTCAATCGCCCCCAGCGTCACATTCTGCTTCGTGCGTGCCGCATCAGCCAGGACATCTGCAATGATTTGCCTTGGCATCGTTGGTTCAAGACTGTCTTCGGCGTCGGTGCGGGCGAAATCCAGAAATGCGTCCAACAGCCGCTCCATATCATCCACGTCATGGACGAGTGGCGCTGCATCCTCGGGGTCCAACATAGAAAGCCCGAGCCGCAAGCGGGTCAGCGGTGTGCGCAAATCATGGCTCACCCCTGACAGCATCATTGTGCGGCTTTGGGTCTGGCGCTCAAGGCGGTTGCGCATATCAAGAAATGCCATGCCTGCAGCGCGGACCTCGATCGCACCGGATGGCGTAAACGGGGTAATCCGGCCCTTGCCGTAATCGGTGGCGGCACGGGCCATGCGTTTGATCGGCCGCAGTTGATTGCGCAAAAACACATAGGCAATCGCCGTCATGATGCCGCCCAGAACAACCATAATCACCAGCAACTGATGCGGATTTGACGCCGACACCCGCGCCCGTCGCAAATCCATGCGCAGGGGCCCGTGGCGGGTTTCTACCCAAACCACCACCCTGCTGCGCCGTTCCAGAGAAACGGCCAGAATATCGCTGACCCCCGCGCGCAGCGTTGCAACCACAGTACCGCCCGTAAGATCGACAAAAGGGACGATATCCTGCGTGACGACATCGTTTGCAGGCAGAACAGTGTCGATTTCCAAAGGACCATCGATACGCCCAAGGGCTGTACGTGCGGCTGCTACTGTCATTTCGCTGTTTGCGGTATCCACCAAAAAGCGCAGTTCAATATTGACGGCACTTGTCATCAGGCGGGTGACACCTTCAAAGTGGCGCTGGATAAAGACAACAGAGACAAGCAATTGCAGCAGCAGAATTGGCAGCACCAAGATCAGCCCCGCGCGCGCGTAAATGCCTCGCGGCATGTATTTTTTGAGCCAACCAAAGACCATGACGCCACGCTACCCTGCCGAGGCAGAAACGGGAAGCGGTTGTGATGGCGGATTTTGCACCGATTGCAGGCAAACCGCTGGCACTGGCCGACGACTTGCAACTGGTTCTGGCACCAAACCCTTCGCCCATGACTTATTTGGGCACGAATACATATATTATAGGGCGCGATACGCTTGCCATCATCGACCCCGGGCCAGACGATCCGACACATCTGGCAGCATTGGTGGCGGTCATCGCGGGGCGTCCTGTGTCACATATATTGCTCACGCATAGCCATCTGGATCATTCCCCACTCGCAGGACCGCTGCGCGACCGGCTGGGTGCGCCGACCTACGCATTCGGCGACAGCCACGCAGGACGCAGCGAAATAATGCAGCAGTTGGCCGGTGAAGGACTGGCCGGCGGCGGTGAAGGGATTGACCATAGGTTTGCGCCTGACCATGCGCTCAAGGACGGCGAAGTTTTGTCAGGGGCGTGGGGCGACATCACCACCCTGCATACGCCGGGGCATATCGGGAACCATCTTTGTTTTGGTTGGAAGGATGCGATCTTTACCGGTGATCACGTGATGGGCTGGTCCAGTTCGCTGGTCTCGCCGCCTGATGGTGATCTGAGCGATTTTATGTCCTCGTGCACGAAACTGCAGGATCATGATGCGCGTGTCTATTATCCTGGGCATGGTGCCCCGGTCACGCAACCTGCGGCGCGGCTTGCCTGGTTGATTGACCACCGCAAAAAGCGCGAGGCACAGATCATAGCAGCACTGACCACCAAACCTGCAACCCCTGCACAGATCACGCAAGCGGTCTATCAGGACCTCGCACCAGGCCTTATGTATGCAGCAGAGCGCAACGTTTTTGCGCATCTGGTCGACCTCTACAAACGTGGCAAAATCAGTGCCGCACCGCAACTCGCAACAGGTGCATTATTCGCTCTGCGCGCCTGACGGAGGATGTGTTTGAGAAGTTTCGTAAAAACACCACAAAACCCTCTGGACGTCCCGGAATCGCATTGCTATATGGGCGCGAGTGTTCCGACGTAGCTCAGCGGTAGAGCAGTTGACTGTTAATCAATTGGTCGTAGGTTCGATCCCTACCGTCGGAGCCAATTCCCCCATATAGGCTATTTCGTCAGGGTAGTATTGGCTTGAACACCATTCGGTGCGCACATGCCGCGCGCAAATTTGAAACGCGCGGCAAAGTGCAGTTCAGCAAGAGATATTCGAGCTTATCAAAAATCTTGCCAGATATCTTCGCGGGCGCCACCCCCACCACTTGTCCTGGCGACTGCGGGCCTTGCATGAAATGAAGCCATTTCGGGCGCATTCTGCGCAGGCTGGGGGACAAATTGCATGATGTTGTCCTGCACGGCGGAATGTCCGATTGCGGTTTCATCCAAACGGAAATGCGTGACCAGCTCTTCAAGTTGGGCCGCATCCCCATTCAACGCGTGACTGCTGGCAGTTGCTTCTTCCACCATCGCGGCATTCTGCTGTGTCACCTTGTCAAGTTGGGTCACACCGATGTTGATCTCGCCAAGACCAATGGATTGTTCTTCCGCGCCAGACGCAATTTCGGCGACGAGGTCGGAGATATGATTGATGTGACTTGCAATTTTTGTCAGCACCTGACCGGCCTGTCCAACAAGCGTGACACCGCGCTCGACCTGACCGGAGCTTTCACTGATCAGTGCTTTGATCTGTTTGGCAGCATCCGAAGAACGCTGCGCAAGCGCACGCACTTCGGATGCCACGACAGCAAAGCCGCGCCCGGCCTCGCCTGCGCGCGCGGCTTCGACGCCCGCGTTCAGCGCCAGCAGGTTCGTCTGGAACGCAATATCATCAATGACACCAATGATCTGTGATATTTCCTGTGAGGACCCTTCAATTTCCGTCATGGCATGCACAGCATCTTTGACCACCGGTTCACTCTTATCGGCGTCATCACGTGCGCTTCCCACGACTTCTTTCACTTGACGGGCACCGTCAGCCGCGGATTTGACGCTGGCAGTCATCTGGTCCAGCGCCGCAGCTGTTTCTTCCAGCGTTGCGGCCTGATTCTCTGTGCGGCGCGACAAATCATCCGAAGCGCGGCTCATCCCATCCGAACGCTGGCGGATCGCGCCAGATCGAATTACCACCGACCCGATCGTCTTGTTCAGATTCACAAGGGTGCGGTTATAGTCCTGACGCAGCTGATCATAGTCACCATCAAATGGGGTTTCGATCTTATGTTGCAGGTCACCATCGGCCAGTTTCGTGAGTGCGATGCTCAGTCTGTTCACGACCTCTGCTTGCTTCACCTGCAACGCCTCTCGCTCCTCTTCAGCCTCGTCGGACGCGCGCAATTTCTGACAAAAATCGTTGAGGCTATTGAATAGACTACCGATTTCATCACCACGTTTTTGATCCGACAGATCGACATCATAGTCTTTCTCTGAAACGCGGCCCATCGCGTCACCAAGGCGTGCCAACGGCTGCACGACTGAGCGCGCCGTTAGCCAGCCGAAAAAGGCGGCAAGACCGACAACGAATACTGTAACCAGGATCATTTTGTTGCGCGCGGCAATAACCGGGGCTTGGACCTCAGAAGAAGCGATCTCGCCAATGATCGCCCAAGTTTGCCCAAAAATATTTACCAAAGCACCCTGGGAAAGAATATCATCACCACTGATCCCGTTGGTCAGACCTTGAAACGTCTCGCCACCATTGAATAATGCATTCACTTGGATGGCGTCCGACACGTCAGAAAGGCGCGCAGGTCCATTTTCAAAACGCGGCGCATTCCGCGTTTGCTGATCAGGTCCAACAGCGAAGATGCGCCCAGTCTCGTCCAGTCCGAGCGGATCATTGAATATCTTATCTATTTGATCTGCTGGCACCTGCACTGCCACAACCCCAAGCACCTGATTGCTTTGATCAAAAACCGGCGTTGCGAGAAATGCTGCCGCGTCACCGGCACGCGGTTCGTAGCGATCAAAATCAGCGAAATATGTCTGCCCCCGCTCACCATCCCGCGCGGCAGTAAAGGCCGCTGCAAGGCCGCTATCTGCGAACGGTCCTTCAGAGAAGTTTGTCGCATAATCCCCTTCTTTCTCGACCGAATACATCAGATCCCCACGGCGATTGAACAAAAAGAAATCATAGTAGCCTGCGGTCTTCACAATATCGCGGAAATACGGGTGAAAGCGCCCGTGCTGGAAGTGGTAAGGAATGGATTCAGGCGCCTGATCAAACATTGCCCGTTCGCCGGACGGATTGGGGTTGTTTGTGATATATGCATCACGCAAACCGGCGCTATCAATCATCAGCTCATAGGAGCTGCCAAACGAGCTCAGGGCCGCCACAACCGTCGGGTCATTTGCATAACTTGCAACATCCCGCCCCATGTTTTCAAACCATGTCACCAAGCTGTTGCCACGGCTTTCCGTCAGGATACGGAAATTTTTGCGCGCATCCTGATACACATTCTGTCGAAAATCCAGATATCCAACAATGGCGATACTGACACTGGCAACCACACAAAGTGCAGCGATGATTGACGGTAGTTTTCGCGATAGTGCGATTGAAGTCGAGAATCCCATTAGCCCCTCACAGAATATGCATTGCTTGGCGCCTTTATGCGCGATGGGGTTTAAGAACAGCTTAAGCCGTCTTTGGTGCCTCCTGAATGCGTGCGACGTGGACGATCAACGCATGACAATCATACGATCCTGTTTGAAATCCATGCGTCATTATCAAATTTCTCCGATAAGCCTTGTCTGACGATAATGGGTGGTGTCTCATGACGAGCACCCCCATATTTCTATGTGATTACAACCGACAGGAGCCGATATGTCAGGCAAATACTATGCACCGACCGGGGGACATCCGGGCCAGGACCAACTCCTGACAGACCGCGCGATCTTTACCGATGCCTATGCTGTCATCCCGAAAGGGACGATGCGCGATATCGTGACCAGCTATCTGCCGTTTTGGGACAATACCCGCCTTTGGGTCATCGCGCGCCCCATGAGCGGCTTTGCCGAGACCTTTTCACAATACATCATGGAGGTCGGGCCAGGCGGGGGGTCGGATCAGCCAGAGGCAGATGCCGGCGCCGAAGGTGTGCTGTTTATCGTCGAAGGTACAGCAACCCTGACTGTCGCGGGCGAAACGCATCTGATGGAGCCGGGCGGATATGCCTATCTGCCGCCCGCGTCGGGCTGGACGTTGCACAACAAGGACGATGGGATGTTGCGGTTTCACTGGATCCGCAAAGCCTATGAGCCTGTACCCGGGCTGGATGCGCCGGATGTGATCGTAACAAACGACCGCAACGTAGCCCCCACTGTCATGCCCGGAACGGACGGCAAATGGGCCACCACGCGGTTTGTCGACCCCGCCGATCTACGCCACGATATGCATGTGACGGTCGTCACATTTGAACCGGGCGCTGTTATTCCGTTTCTCGAAACCCATGTGATGGAACACGGGCTCTATGTGCTTGAAGGCAAGGCCGTTTACCGCTTGAACAACGACTGGGTCGAGGTCGAGGCCGGTGACTACATGTGGTTGCGCGCTTTTTGCCCGCAGGCCTGTTACGCAGGTGGGCCGGGCAAATTCCGCTATCTGCTCTATAAGGATGTAAACCGGCACATGAATTTGCGCATATCCACACCGCGATAGGCGCGGGAGCGCAAAAATTGCGTATGAAAGCAGTCCACGGCACGCCTATTCGCCTATTTTTTGTGCAGTGACCCGAAAAACGCGCAGCAAAAAGACACTAACCCGCGTGATCCCTGTTTCGCCGCGCCTGCCTTTGATAGTATTTGATGGTAACAATTTCACGGGACATGCCAATGATTTTCGACAAAAAGATGCTTGCGCTTGCTGCAAGCCTGCTCGCTTCACCTGCCATCGCGCAAACTGATATGCCTTTTGCATTGGACTGGAAATTCGAAGGGCCGGCGGCACCTTATTTTCACGCCCTTGATGCAGGTTATTTCACCGATGCCGGCCTGACCGTGACGATCAGCGAAGGTGCGGGTTCGCTAGACGCTATTCCAAAGGTTGCAACAGGCGCGTTTCCGGTGGGGTTTGCCGACATCAACTCGCTGATGCGTTTTCTGGACCAGAACCCTGATGCCCCCGTCACAGCCGTAATGATGGTTTACGACAAGCCGCCGTTTGCGATTGTCGGGCGTAAATCTTTGGGCATTGAGGCCCCTTCCGATCTGGAAGGCAAGGTGCTTGGCGCGCCGCCACCTGACGGCGCATGGGCACAGTTTCCGATCTTTGCCGCAGAAACCGGATTGGACGTTGATGCCATCACTGTAGAGCCTGTGGGCTTTCCGACCCGCGAACCGATGCTTGCCGAAGGCAATGTCGCAGCGATCACCGGCTTCTCGTTCTCCTCAACTCTGAACCTCAAGCGTTTGGGTATTCCCGAGGATGATATCTCGGTTCTGTTGATGGCAGATTATGGTGTGGACCTTTACGGCAACGCGATTATCGTCAACACCGACTTTGCCGCAGCCAACCCGGAACTGGTGACCGGTTTTCTGACGGCTATCGCAAAGGGCTGGAAAGACGCTATTGCGACACCTGACGCTGCGATCGCCGCATTGATCGAGCGCAACCCTGCGGCCGACGCCGCTCTTGAAACAGAGCGTCTGCAAATGGCAATCGATGCCAATGTGCTGACCGACTATGTGATTGCAAACGGCATGGGCGGCATTGATGAGGCACGTATGGCAAACGCGATCGAACAGACCAAATCGGTCTATGAGTTCGTGAACGCGCCCGATGCGTCGCTTTATTTTGATGGAAGCTATCTGCCCACGGCGGATATGTTGATGTTGCAATAAAACAAACGGGCCGCTTCACTTTGCGGCGGCCCTTTTTCCGTCAAGGCTGAAGACCATCGAAAATCTCATAGAAATCAAAGGCGTCAAGCACGCCTATCAGACTGACCATGGCCCGCTTGAGGTCTTGGACGGTCTGGAAGTGACCGTTCCCGAAGGCACATTTGCCGCTGTTGTCGGCCCGTCGGGTTGCGGAAAATCCACGCTGACGCGGCTTGTTGCAGGCCTCATGACCCCTGATGAGGGCGAGGTCTGGTTGCACGGCGAACGCGTCAAGGGCCCGCGCAACACCGTGGGCATGGCGTTTCAGAACCCTGTCCTGCTGGAATGGCGCACGATCCTTGACAACGTCATTCTACCGCTGGAAATCGTGGCCCCCCGTATGCCGCGCAAAGACCGCGAGGCGCGCGCGATGGAACTGCTTGAAATGGTGGGGCTGGTCGGGTTTGAAAACAAGCGTCCCTCGGAACTCTCGGGGGGCATGCGCCAGCGCGCATCGCTTTGCCGGTCCTTGGTGCATAAACCCGACGTTTTGATCATGGATGAACCCTTTGGCGCGCTTGATGCCTTCACGCGCGAGGATCTTTGGCAAACGATGCGCGATCTGCGCGCCGCTGAACCTTTCACAGCCGTGCTGATCACCCATGATCTGCGCGAAAGTGTGTTTCTGGGCGATCAGGTCATTGTCCTTTCAGGACGCCCTGCCCGTACGCAATATGTGATGGACGTAGACCTGCCCTCAGACCGCACGCTGGATGTGCTCTTTACCCCCAAGGCCGCGGATATGCTGCATATCCTGCGCGACCAGATCAAGATCGCCCAAGGCCGCGAGGTTGACCACTGATGTTCAGTAAAATCGCCACCCCGATCATCGCGATCATCATCTTTCTGGGCCTGTGGGAGCTTCTGGTCTGGGCCAATGGTTGGCCGAACTTCAAAATGGCCTCGCCGTCCGACCTGCCGCCAGCGTTCTGGAAGTACAGGGAGTTGTTCCTTGAGATGGGTTGGCAGACGCTCTGGCGTACGGTCGTGGGTCTGTTCCTTGCTGTGATCGTTGGCACAGCCATCGGCATGATCATCGGCTTTTCACGCATCGCGCGTGATGCGCTTTATCCTTTGCTGATCGGCTTTAACGCGATCCCCAAGGCAACCTTGGTGCCCGTCATTTCCCTGCTCTTCATCGGGCAGCATGATTTCAACACGGTGCTGATGGCGTTCATGATCTCGTTTTTTCCCATTGCCGTATCCGTCGGGATCGGGCTGTCCACGCTCGAGCCCGAATACCGCGATATCCTGCGCGCACTTGGCGCATCGAAAGCCACGATTTTCTGGAAAATCGCCCTGCCCAAGACACTGCCGGAGTTCTTTGGCGCGCTGAAGGTCTCGGCCACCTTGGCCTTTATCGGCACGAACCTTGTGGAAATTGTCAGCCCGCATGGTCGTGGCCTTGGCGCACTGTTCAAGTCGGGGGAAACCAACGGGGATTATCCGTTGATGTTTGCAGTGCTGATCGCGCTCGCCTTCCTCGGGATCGTTCTTTACTACGCGGTGATCTTTCTGGAACGCATTTTTGCAGGCTGGGCGGACCGCGAAGCCAGCTAATAAAAAGGCCCGGTCAGATGACCGGGCCTTTTTGATTTTTGCCATTCGCCTTTACGACTTGGGCAACGACCCGTGGCCATGTCCTGTCATACCGCCCGAGACTTCCTCGGTCGCTTCGCCTGACAATTGTTCAGGCAAAATCAGGTTCAGCACGATCGCAATCACCGCAGCGGGCAAAA
>NZ_DASYOK010000013.1:0-2415 GCF_036007805.1 Yoonia sp. | reverse complement strand
TAATCTGGCGATAGTAGGGCACCTTAGCCGTCAGGGAAAAACCTGCGCAGCTTTGCTGCATTCTGTGTCTGATCATGGGCTTTTGCAACGCGCGCACGGCCTGTCGCGCCCATTGCTGCCAGTGTTGCCGTATCCGCGGAGAGCGCCTGTGCCACAGCGGCTTGCAGGGCCGGCACATCCCCTGCTTGGACGATCCAGCCAACATCTGCATCCACCAGTTCGGGAATTCCCGTGATCTGTGTGGTGACCACCGCACGACCCATCGCAAGGCTTTCCATCAAGACGATGGGCAGGCCTTCAGCGAAACTGGGCAAGGCAAAGATGCGCGCGCCCTGAATCGCGGCGCGGACTTCATCACCGGTGCCCCAACCGGCCAGTGTCACATGGTTCTCGAGGCCCAATTCTGCAATACGCTTTTCGATGGATGCGCGGTCTTCACCATCGCCGATAAAGACCAGTTCCAGATTGGGAAAGTCTTTGACCAGAGGCGCGACGGCCTCGACCAGCAAGGCCTGCGCTTTTGCCGGACACAGGCGGCCGACACAGACAATCCGCGCGTTTTCCGGTGGCGGGGTCAGTTCGAATTCATCCAGATCAATCCCGCAGCGCACGACATGCACTTTGTCCGCACCGGTCCCGCCCGTCGCTGTCAGGATCACATCGCGCGCGTAATCGGTGATCGCGGCCACAAAGGCGGCATGTGCCACTTTCATGGGCAGGCCATTGGCAGCCGGATCTTCAAACTCATCAGGTCCGTGGGCCGTGAAACTGTAGCTGGGGCCGCCCATCCGGTGTGAAAGCAGCGCCACCGCTGCCGAATTGGTCGAGAAATGCGCATGCACGTGATAGATATCACGGGCTTTTGCAGCCTGCTTGAAAAACACAGCTTCGACGAGATAGGCCACGTTCCGGAGTCCTGTACTGCCTGGCCGCGTGGCCAGATGCATCATTGTCTTTGCCGCGCGGGCAAAACCGATCGGGTTCGTGACGATCTCGGACACGGTCCGCCCTGCGAGTGCCAAGGCACCCTGTTTGAGGATATAGGTTGTCTTGCCAACCTCGTCGCGGTCACGCGGATCGACGGGGACTTCGGCCCAGTCGCGGATCGCAAAGCGGGCAACGGGCACGCCAGCCGCCTCATGCGCGTGAATTTCGCGCCGCACAAAGGTGGTCGACGTGATGGGGTAGGTGTTCATCAGATAGGCAAGGCCCATATCAGAGCAACCCGCGCAGGTAGGCACCATACTCGGTCTTGGCATAACGATCTGCCAGCGTCATCAGTTCCGCATCATTGATCCAGCCAGCGCCATAGGCGATCTCTTCAGGGCATCCGGTTTGCATCCCTTGCCGGCTTTGCAGGGTGCGCACGAAATTGGCGGCATCAAGCAGGCTGCCGTGGGTGCCGGTATCAAGCCACGCATAGCCGCGCCCCATGGTTTCGACCTTCAGCGTGCCCTCGGCCAGATAGCTTTCCAGCAAGCTGACGATTTCGAGCTCTCCACGCGCGCTGGGCTTGATGGTCCGTGCACGGTCGGGGGCCGTACCATCGAGGAAATAAAGGCCTGTCACCGCGTAATTGGAGGGCGGCACATCCGGCTTTTCGATGATCCGGGTCACACGCCCGTCTTCGTCCATCCCTACAACGCCATAGCGCTGGGGGTCGGCCACGCGGTAGCCAAAGACCGTGCCACCATCCGTCTGCGCATCCGCGCTGGCGAGCAGTTCTGGCAAGCCGTGGCCGAAAAAGATGTTGTCCCCCAGCACCATGGCCGAGGGGCATCCGTCGAGAAAGTCCTCGGCGATCAGATAGGCCTGTGCCAGACCATCGGGGCTTTCTTGCACCAGCCAAGTGATCTGCACGCCCCATTGCGTGCCGTCGCCCAGCAGGTGCTGGAATTGCGCCTGATCCTGCGGGGTCGTGATGATACCGATCTCGCGGATGCCGGTCAGCATCAGCACCGAAAGCGGGTAATAGATCATCGGCTTATCGTAGATCGGCATGAGCTGCTTCGACAGCCCTTGGGTGATCGGCCAAAGCCGCGAACCGGTGCCGCCTGCGAGGATTAGTCCTTTACGTGTGCTCATACCATTGTCCTACGCGATGCGGGCTGCTGCGTCAGCATTTTTACAAGAGCGCTGTGCCAATCTGGGCGTGCGATGCCAAAGACTGATTCGGTGCTGGTGCAATCCAGCCGTGAATTGGCGGGGCGCTTTGCGGGGGTTGGATAGTCTGCGGTTGTGATATCGGTGACAGTCACGTCGCGGTCTGCGATGTCAAAGATCGCGCGTGCGAAATCGGCCCATGATACATCGGGTGCACCGCTGAAATGGTAGGTGCCGCTGGCAGATGGTTCTTTTACCAAGACTTTGGCTATCACCAAGCAAGCATCGGCGATGGCATCGGCGGGTGTTGGC
>NZ_DASYOK010000012.1:0-15648 GCF_036007805.1 Yoonia sp. | reverse complement strand
CGCGCATCGGCGAAAACGGTCTGGAAATTGGCCATACCTGCAAAGACGCTGGCCCCCAGACAGACCATTGCAACGGGCAAGCGCGCAGGCGAAAGCGCCACACCGCGCAGGGCCGCCAAGGTGATGCGCGAGGGGACCTCGGCAATGGGCGTGACCGCATGGGTTTTGACGGCCCTGTTGAGGCCAAAGAACAGCGCCGCGCTGACAAGGCAGGCGATGGCCGTGAGCGTGAAGGCATCACGCACGGAATAGCCTGCGCCCTCAAGTGCGGCGGCAAGAACGGGTGCAAGGCCGAAACCGGCCATCACAAAGAGCGACAGCAAGGTAAAATAGCGGGTTCGCTCATCTGCCGCCACCAGCCGTGTCAGCACGATGGGGCCTAGCGAGTAGGTCAGCCCCCAGCCTAAGCCCAAGAGCAGGCTTGCGCTGATCAGGCCGATGCCGACCGTATCACTGATGGCGTAAAGGTAGAGCGACAGCGCTATCGCGAGACAGGCCCCGCCCAAGGTGCGCAGGCGTCCGAAGAGATCGGACAGATGCCCCGAAAAATAGACCGTCACGATGGTTGAAATCGCCGTCAGCGCCAGCATCGCGCCAACCACTTTTTCGTTGGCCCCGAAACTGTCAAACAGGCGCGGCAACATAAAGGTCAGCCCGTAAGCCCCCGCTTGCAGGAAGATTGCCGAAAAATAGAGAGCGAAGACCATCATCCGCGACATTCTCGGCCTCTGACTTACTTGGGTTATCGCCGCACAGTAGCAGGACGACCGGAACGCGCGAGGGGAAAGTAGGGGGCTGGATGTTAATCCTTGAACACTGCAACCACGCCAATCTGGTTCAAAATGCGTTCCAGCTCGGAGCGGTCCTGATCAAAACTGCCCGCTTTGATCTGGTCGAACCGACGGCGCAGCGCCTTTTTCTCTTCGCCTTTGCAATCATTCCAAGGCCGCCCTTGCAACGCCATATGCAGCACATAGTAGCCGATGAAATGGGGGCGGGACCCGCCTTCCAGCATCTTTGCGTAGGCTGCATCTGCGCCAAGCGTACGCAAGTCTTCGGCTGTGGTGATCCCCACAGCTTTCAATGACGCGGCAAACGCCGGTCCGATATTCTTGATTGAAGTCAGCTCGGCCATGTCGCGATATTAGCGAGGCTGCGAAAAAAGGGCCAGTGAGGTTCCAGACGGCGGATCAGGGAGAACAATCGGTCTGGTGGTGGCCTCACTGGCTATTGGCGCAGGTGGTCCGTCAGATACTCGCGTAATCGGTATAGACGGGCGCTGTCGGCTTGCCCTGTGCCTGCGGTGCCATCGGTGCCGGTTTTGGCGCAGGCGCGGGTGAAGTTGTCTTTGGTGTTGCAGTGGCCATTTGCTGGTCCTTTAGCTTGCTCGTGGGGTTGATGATAAGGACTGGTGGGGTCATTGGACTAGTCTGCTGTGCCCACAAGATGGGGTTGGCGTGACATAAATGTGACCAATTGTGCGGGTTTTAAGACTTCCCACGCTTTGGAGCGGCGCCGCCGCCTTTGCCTAAGCCCTTGCGCGGCTTGGCTTTTCCGCCCGGCGGCACAAAGCGTCTGGATGTATCCTTGGCATTGCCAGCGGGTTTGCCGGTTGGCTTGCCCGCACCCGGTTTGCGGGGCTTGCTGTCGGCGTTGTAAGGCGGTTTGCCTTTACCGGTCGGTTTTTTGCCGTCCGATTTGCCCTTGTAGGGTGGTTTGCTGCGCTTCTCGGTCAGTGCCTCACCGTGGTCGCGGCGCTCGGGTTTATGGCGCGGTTTACGTGCTTTGGTGTCGTCCGCGGCACCGGGGATCGGTTGGATTGCAGGCACGTGATCTTGCTGCGATGGGGGCGGGGCGGCCTGATCGCGCGGGGCGTGGCGTTTGGGTTTATCGCCATAATCACGCTTGGGCTTGTCGCCAAAATCACGCTTGGGCGCGCGTTTCGGGCCATCGTCATAGTCACGCTTGGTTTTGCGCGGACCGCGCTCGCCCAGTTGCGGGGCACCATCCAGCGCGGTCAACGTGGCCTGGTTTTCCAGCTTCATATCGCTGCCGACGCTGTCCAGAAAACCGGGCACAGCGGGGGCCGAGATTTCGATGAAGGTCTCATTTTCCTGAATACGGATCGCGCCGATCTCATTCTTTGTGATCCCGCCTGCCTTGCAGATCATCGGCAAGAGCCAACGCGCCTCGGCCTTGCCTTCACGGCCGATATCGACGCTGAACCATTTGGAGGGGCCAAAGGATTTCACCTCGCGCGGGGCGCGTTCCTTGGCGGCGGGGCCGTCTTTGTATTCGGAAATGAATTCCGGCGCTGATTGCTTGCCAGCATAAAGGCGCAGGTAGGCGGCGGCGATTTTTTCAGGCGCGTGCTGTTCCAGCAGGCGTGCTGCGAATGTGATTTCTTCTTCGGTGAAATCCTCGGACCAGACCGGATCGGTCAGCAGACGCTCTTCGTCTTTGGCCGCAACCTCTTCGGCGGAGGGCGGCAGCGCCCAAGTTGCGGTCAGTTTGCCCCATTTCAGCAGGTTTTCACCGCGCCGTTTCATCTTGGCAGGTACGATCAGCGCAGAAATCCCCTTGCGGCCCGCGCGGCCTGTGCGGCCCGAGCGGTGCAGCAGCGTTTCGGCGTTGGTTGGCAGTTCTGCGTGGATGACCAGTTCGAGGTTGGGCAGGTCAATGCCCCGTGCGGCTACATCGGTGGCCACACATACCTTGGCGCGTCCGTCGCGCATGGCTTGCAGCGCGTTTGAGCGTTCGGATTGCGTGAGTTCACCGGAGAGGGCCACAACCGAGAAGCCACGGTTCGACAGGCGCGTGGTCAGGCGCGTGACCATCGCACGTGTGTTGCAGAAGACGATGGAATTGGGCGCATCGTAGTAGCGAAGCACGTTGACGATGGCCGCGTCGATGTCGTGGTTGGCAACAGTCAGTGCGCGGTATTCGATATCTGCGTGCTGGCTTTCCTTGCTGGTCGTCGCAATCCGGACGGCGTCGCGCTGATAGGATTTGGCCAGTGTCGCAATCATCGGCGGCACGGTGGCTGAAAACATCAGGGTGCGGCGGGTTGCGGGGGCCTGATCAAGAATGAATTCAAGGTCTTCGCGGAAACCCAGATCAAGCATCTCGTCGGCTTCATCCAGCACAATGGCCTTGATTTCGGACAGATCAATCGTGCCGCGCATGATATGGTCGCGCAGACGGCCGGGTGTGGCGACAACGATATGCGCGCCGCGTTCCAGGTGGCGGCGTTCATCACGGAAATCCATACCACCGACACAGGACGCCAGCGTCGCGCCGGCACCGGCGTAAAGCCACTGCAATTCGCGTTTGACCTGCAAGGCCAGTTCGCGTGTGGGCGCAATGATCAGTGCCAGCGGCGCACTCATCGGGCCGAACTGGCCCTCGTCGTTCAGGATGGTCGGGCCAATGGCAAGCCCGAAGCCGACTGTTTTACCGGACCCTGTTTGCGCCGACACGAGAAGGTCCTGACCGACGAGTGCGTCGTCAGTTACAGCCTCCTGTACGGGGGTAAGGTCAGTGTAGCCCTGTTTGGCAAGGGCGTCGGCGAGGGTCGTGATCATATAAAAAGTGCTTTCATGGGCGTTAGACCTGCGCCCTACGCCTGTGTTGGTTGTTTGTATAGGGGGAAATCGGCCATTGCGGCCTCTGTGCATCAGCCTGTGTGTTGGGCAAACCACGCATTAATGCGCGCCTCAAGGGCAGACCAGATTGCAGGTGCGCCTTTTTCAACCTTCACACCGACGCGGGATTGCAGTTGTGCTGCGGTGACGTTGAATTCAGGCCATGTGCCGCCACCGGATTCCAGATTGGCGATCACAGGCTGCACACGGTCAATGGATTTGGCAAAGATGGCGTCGTCGGTTTCAGCCGCTTCGAATTCGTCCCAAAGTGCACGGAAGCTGCGGCCCTGATCTGCGGGGAGCAGGCCAAAAAGACGGTCAGCGGCTGCTTTTTCAATCGCTTCCAGTGCGATGGGATCATGGTTGCCGTGAATGGGGTTATCGCCTGCGTCGATTTCCACAAGATCATGGATGAGGAGCATTTTGATGACGCGGTCGATATTCACGGGGCGATTGGCGTGTTCTGACATGACAAGTGCGTAAAGTGCGATGTGCCAGCTATGTTCGCCGGAATTCTCGCGCCGCGCGCCATCGCAGAGTGTCGTCCCGCGCAGCACAGTCTTGAGTTTGTCGGCCTCGATCAAAAAGGCCAGCTGTGCATCAATACGCGACATCGCCGGATCTAGCCGCGTGAGGGGCGCGAGGGCTGAATGCCCGGCTGCGGGGCGTCATTATCGGCGTCGTCCGATTGAAGGAATTCATCAAGCGAGTTCAGGACATCCGCAAATGCGGCATCTTCTTCTGATTCCGGTGCCGCCGGTGCTTCTTTCGCAGGGGTTTGCGTTGTGGCGCCGCCCATTGCGATCGACTCCGAGGATGAACGGGGTTTGTCGCCATCTGCTAGAAGCCGCGATTTACCCCGCGTCGGTTTGCCCGCACGTTCCGCCAGAAGTTTGCGCGCGCGTGCTTCGGCGCGCCTGACGCGCACCGCCGTCAGAAACGCCTCTTGCAGGGTTTGCGACGACGAACCGAGGATTTCGCCGATGGTATCGACGATGTTGTCATCCCCGTTGACCCGTGCATCTTCAAGGGCAAGGTCGGCAATTTCACCGGCAACGCGTTCGAGATAGCTATCGGCCATGGTTAGCGTGTGTTCTCTGTCAAGCGGCGGCGCACATAGGTGCGCACAGTGTCGATCATCGGGTCCATGTGAGGGTCTTCAAAGAAGTGCCCGGCACCTTCCATCACGTCGTGGGTGACAGTGATACCCTTTTGCTCGTGCAATTTGTTCACAAGGTTCACCGTATCCGCAGGCGGGGCCACGCGGTCGTTCGAGCCGTTGATGATAAGCCCCGAAGACGGGCAGGGGGCGAGGAAGCTGAAGTCATACATATTCGCAGGGGGGCTGACCGAGATGAAACCCGTAATCTCTGGGCGGCGCATCAAAAGCTGCATGCCGATCCATGCCCCGAACGAGAAACCCGCCACCCAGCAATGTTTTGCGTTGTTGTTCATGGATTGCAGATAATCCAGCGCGGAGGCCGCATCCGAAAGCTCGCCAACCCCTTGGTCGTATTCACCCTGCGACCGCCCGACGCCGCGGAAGTTGAACCGCAGGACCGTAAAGCCCATGTTGTAGAACGCATAGTGCAGGTTATAGACGACGCGGTTGTTCATTGTTCCGCCAAACTGCGGATGCGGGTGAAGAACAATCGCAATCGGCGCGTCCCGGTCTTTTTGCGGGTGATAGCGCCCCTCAAGGCGACCTTCTGGACCAGGAAAAATGACTTCGGGCATGGTATTTCCGTTGCTGCTGTCGGTGACTTCACATTCTTGACGAAAATGCTCGGACACCTTAGAAAGATTCTAAACTCGGGCGCGGGCCCATGTTGTCGTGGTCAAAGTGACCTAATGACGCCAGCCTGCGTCGTCAATGTAATTGCGCCTGTTTATCTGGGGAAAGCCAATGAAATTAAGCACGAAGGGCCGCTATGCGATGGTTGCTTTGGCAGATTTGGCGTTGCAGCCTGAAAATGCGCTGGTCAATCTGACCGAGATTTCCAAACGGCAGGACATTTCACTGCCCTATCTGGAGCAGCTTTTTGTCAAGTTGCGCCGCGCGGGACTGGTTGATTCTGTGCGTGGACCGGGGGGCGGGTACCGCCTTGCGCGGCCTGCGTCGGACATTCGCGTGGTCGAAATTCTGGGTGCTGTGGATGAAACCGTATCGGCGATGCACAAAGGGGCGGGCGCCTCGGGTGGGGCGTCGGGATCGCGTGCGCAATCCATGACGAACCGCTTGTGGGAGGGGCTGAGCGCGCATGTCTATGTGTTCCTGCACCAGGCCCGCCTGTCCGATGTGGTCAGCAACGAGCTTGCCCCTTGCCCTGCTGTACCGGCGTTGTTCGAAGTTGTTGATGAAGAGACTTAAGGGGGCGCTGCCCCCGCGCGTTCCGCGCTCCCCCGGAGTATTTTTGGCAAGATGATGAGATGAGAACCTATCTGGATCATAATGCGACAACCCCGTTGCGGGCCGAGGCGCGTACCGCGATGCTGGCGGCCATGGATGTGGTTGGCAATCCGTCGTCCGTGCATGCCGAGGGGCGCGCGGCCAAAGGGGTTGTTGAAACGGCGCGTCAGCAGATTGCCGAGGCTGTGGGCGCATCGGGTGCGGATGTGGTCTTTACATCAGGCGCGACAGAGGCAGCGGCGCTGGCTTTGGCGGGGCGGGGGTTGAAGGCTGCCCCGATTGAACATGACGCCGTCCATGCCTGGGTTGATCCTTGTCTGGCCGTTGTGGATGGCGCAGTGCAGGTGGATGATCCTGCCGGATCCTGCGTGCAACTGGCCAATTCGGAAACCGGCATTGTGCAGGATTTGCCGCAGGGATTGGCAGTCAGCGACATCACCCAAGGGTTTGGCAAAGTGCCTTTCGCCTTTTCGTGGTCCGGCGTGCAGATGGTGTTCCTGTCGGCGCATAAATTTGGTGGCCCCAAAGGCGTGGGTGCGCTGATCTTCCCGCAAGGCACGGATATCGCAGCACAAATCAAGGGCGGCGGACAGGAAATGGGCCGTCGGTCGGGCACCGAAAACGTGGTGGCGATTGCCGGAATGGGGGCTGCTGCAGTCGCGGCACAGGCCGATCTGGCGGCTGGAAAATGGGAGCGGGTTGCCAAACTTAGAAATATTCTAGAAAGAGCCATTGAGGCATCTGAAAAGAGCACTATTTTTGTCGGGAAAGGGTCGCAGCGTTTGCCGAACACAAGCTGTTTTGCCTCTCCGGGCTGGAAGGGTGAAACGCAGGTGATGGCGATGGATCTGGCTGGATTTGCTGTTTCGGCGGGCTCTGCCTGTTCGAGCGGCAAGGTCAAGACAAGCCGGGTGCTGCAGGCGCTGGGACTGGACGATGAGGTGGCATCAAGCGCAATCCGCGTGTCACTGGGCATCGAAACGACTGAGGATGAGGTTTTGCGCTTTGCGCAGGCCTGGAGCGAAAAACGGGCGCGGCGCAGGGCCGCTTGAGAGGATGAAAAGATGACAGCTTTGGATACCGTCGAGGTCAAAGAAGGCGTTGATCAGGAGACCGTGGATGCGGTCAAGGAACTCTCTGGCAACTATAAATACGGCTGGAACACCGAAATCGAGATGGAATACGCCCCCAAAGGCGTAAACCCCGATATCGTGCGTCTGATTTCGTCGAAAAACAAAGAGCCCGAGTGGATGACCGAGTGGCGTTTGTCGGCCTTCACCCGCTGGGAAAAGATGGATGAGCCCAAATGGGCGATGGTGAATTATCCTGACATCGATTTTCAGGACATCTATTACTACGCGCGTCCGAAAAGCATGGAAGAAAAGCCCAAGTCCTTGGACGACGTCGATCCCAAGCTCTTGGCGACATACGAAAAGCTGGGCATCCCGCTGAAAGAGCAGATGATCCTGGCCGGTGTCGAAGGGGCCGAGGATGCCCCTGCCGAGGGCCGCAAGGTGGCTGTCGATGCGGTTTTTGATTCTGTATCGGTGGGTACGACTTTCCAGAAGGAGCTGGAAAAGGCGGGCGTGATTTTCTGCTCGATCTCCGAGGCAATTGAAAAGCACCCCGAGCTGGTCAAGAAGTATCTGGGCACCGTGGTGCCGCCATCGGACAATTTCTATGCCACGCTGAATTCCGCTGTGTTTTCAGATGGTTCCTTTGTGTATATCCCACCGGGTGTGCGCTGCCCGATGGAGCTTTCGACCTATTTCCGCATCAATGCCGAGAATACCGGACAGTTCGAGCGTACGCTGATTATCGCTGATAAGGGCTCTTACGTGTCCTACCTTGAAGGCTGTACAGCGCCCAAGCGCGATGTGGCCCAGCTGCACGCGGCTGTCGTGGAAATCATCGTCGAGGAAGATGCAGAGGTGAAATATTCCACCGTGCAGAACTGGTATCCCGGTGATGAAAACGGGGTGGGCGGCATCTACAACTTTGTGACCAAGCGCGCCGATTGCCGTGGCGACCGGTCAAAGGTGATGTGGACCCAAGTGGAAACAGGTTCAGCCGTGACCTGGAAATATCCAAGCTGCATCTTGCGCGGCGATGACAGTCAGGGTGAGTTCTATTCCATCGCGATTGCCAACAACATGCAGCAGGCCGATACTGGCACAAAGATGATCCACCTTGGCAAAAATACCAAGTCGCGGATCGTGTCCAAGGGGATTTCTGCAGGCAAGGCGCAGAACACCTATCGTGGTCTGGTGTCGATGCATCCCAAGGCCACGAAATCGCGCAACTACACGCAGTGTGACAGCCTTTTGATTGGCGACAAATGCGGTGCGCACACCGTGCCCTATATCGAGGTCAAGAATAACTCGTCCCGGGTCGAACATGAGGCGACGACATCCAAGGTGGATGATGATCAGCTCTTCTATTGCCGTTCGCGCGGCATGGATGAGGAAGAGGCGGTCGCGCTGGTCGTGAACGGGTTCTGTAAGGAAGTGCTGCAAGCGCTGCCGATGGAATTCGCGATGGAAGCGCAGGCGCTGGTCGCGATTTCGCTGGAAGGGTCTGTCGGCTAAATATGCTTCCCCTGCGTCAACATAACTGTCGTGACCTTGTCACGCTGTGGCCCATTTCTTGCCCCAGTTTACTGTCATTAAGCATTGAGAAATGTTTTGGTGGGGCAGTGGCCTATGGCGACGCGGAAGTACGATATCAACGATTTCAACGCGCGTGTGAAGAACATCAAGAACCCGCGCAACAAGTCGTACTACGACCCCGACCTGGGGATGCACATCCCCAAGCGCGTCACACGCGAAAAGATCGCAAAGCCGCAGGAACCATCGTTTCTGGGCAAGTTTATCGTCTCGATGATCATCGGGGCGCTGGCGTTGCTGTTCGCGCAAGTCATACGAATCCGCTATTTCGGCCTGATCGAACAAAGCGATGTGGTGTTCTATCTGGACCTGTTCATCGCGTTCTGGGCGATGGTGCTGTTTTCGGCCATGCTGGACCGGCGCAAGGTGGTGGAGCGGTTCGCGCAGGTGGCGGGTATCGCAGTGATGCTGACCGCAGGGCACAACCTGATCTGGCGCTGGCCCGAACCCATGGCGATGATCTATACCGCAGAATACGTGGATCAGATCATGGACGTCACAACACAACATTCTGTTGTGTATCGCGGGACCGTTTTCGGCCTGTAAACCCACTCTATCGCAATGCGAAAACCCTGCGCGGCTTGGTCCGTCGCGGGGTAATTCGCGTTGGCGCAACACATTCATCTTCAGGAGAATAAAATGCTGGAAATCAAAGGCCTAGAGGTCAAACTGGAAGAAGAAGACAAGCAGATCCTGAAAGGCGTGGACCTGTCGGTCGCACCGGGAACCGTGCATGCGATCATGGGGCCAAACGGGTCTGGCAAATCGACCCTGTCCTATGTGCTGTCAGGCAAGGATGGCTATGAGGTCACGGCTGGATCAGCGACGCTTGAGGGGCAGGACTTGCTGGATATGGAACCCGAAGAGCGGGCGGCTTGTGGTCTTTTCCTTGCGTTCCAGTACCCTGTGGAAATACCTGGCGTGGGCAACATGACCTTCCTGCGCACGGCTGTGAACGCACAGCGCAAAGCGCGTGGTGAGGACGAGTTGAGCGCCGCAGATTTCCTCAAAGAGGTGCGCGAAAAAGCCAAGAGCCTGAAGATCGACGCTGAAATGCTGAAGCGTCCGGTGAATGTCGGCTTCTCCGGTGGTGAGAAAAAGCGCAATGAAATCCTGCAGATGGCGATGCTCGAACCCAAGATGTGCATCCTTGACGAGACTGATTCCGGCCTTGACGTGGATGCCATGAAACTGGTGGCAGACGGTGTGAACGCGCTGCGCTCGGAAGGGCGGTCGTTCCTTGTGATTACCCACTACCAGCGTCTGCTGGATCACATTAAGCCCGATATCGTGCATATCATGGCCGATGGCCGGATCATCAAATCCGGTGGTCCCGAGCTGGCGCTTGAGGTTGAAAACAACGGCTATGCAGACATTCTGTCCGAGGTGGCCTAATGGCACTGGCACAGTTGAAAATTGATACAACAGCGGCCCGCCTGGCCGATATTACGTTGCCGCAAGGGGCTGCGTGGGGCAATGCCGCGCGGGCCGATGCTTTGGCGCGTGTGCGCCAGATGGGCCTGCCGACCAAGCGTGACGAATACTGGAAGTATACCGATCCGACATCGTTGACTGCCGTGGATGCGCCAGAGGCCGCGCTGTTCGGCAGCGATGAAGCGCCGCTTTTTGACACGGTTGACCGTGTGAAAATCGTTTTTGTAGACGGTGTGTTTGATGCGGAGGCGTCCGACGATCTTGAGGCTGAAGGTCTTGAGATCGAACGGCTTTCTGATGCGATGGCAACAGATATCCATTGGGCCAAGGACCTCTATGGTGTTCTGGAAACGCGCGGTCAGAAACCTGTGGCGCGGCCTTTGGCGACACTGAACACGGCCCTTGCCACCGATGGCGTCGTGATCCGTGTCACAGGCAAGGCTACAAAGCCCATAAACTTGATCTACCTGCACAATGACCCCGCCTCTGACGCGATCCTGCACAATGTGGTGAAGGTCGAGGCGGGTGCCGAGATGACCTTGCTGGAAACCGGCCCCGCTGCTGCGCGGTTTTCCAAGCTGCTGGAAGTGGAAGTTGCCGAAGGCGGCAAATTCAACCACGTCCGCGCGCAGGGGCGTGACCATGAACGCCGTGCTGTAACGCATTGTTTTGCAAGGATTGCAGCGGATTCTGTCTTCAAGTCCTTCACGCTTACCTTCAACGGGGTGCTGACGCGCAACGAATGTGTGCTCGAGCTTGTTGGCGATGATGCTGTCGCCCATGTGGCGGGGGTCTGTGTCGGTGACGGCAAGGATTTCCATCATGACGACACCGTTTTCATCACCCATGACGCGCTGAACGGTGAAAGCCGTCAGGTGTTCAAAAAGGTGCTCCGCAACGGTGCGACTGGCGTGTTCCAAGGAAAGATCTTGGTCAAGGAAGGCGCGCAGAAGACCGATGGCTACCAGATCAGCCAGTCGCTTTTGCTGGATGATGACAGCCAGTTCCTTGCCAAGCCGGAGCTTGAGATTTACGCCGATGATGTGGCCTGTTCGCATGGTTCCACCTCGGGTGCGATTGATGAAACTGCCTTGTTTTATCTGCGCTCGCGCGGTGTGCCACATGACGAGGCACGCAATCTTTTGACCCTGTCGTTCCTGGCCGAGGCGCTGGAGGAGATCGAGGACGAGACCCTGGCAGAAGACTTGCGCGACCGGCTTGAAGGCTGGCTGGCGCGGCACCGGTAATGCCTGTCACAAACGACATTGTGCGGACGTGGCGCAGGCCGCGCGCCGTGATGCGTGACCTGCTGGATCAAGGGCGGCGCGAAGACCGGGCGATCATGTATCTGATGGTCAGTTGTTTTCTGATCTTTGTCGCGCAATGGCCCCGTTTGCGTCGGGTGGCGGAAGGGTTTGAACCCTCGCCGTTTCCGCCAGATATGAATTTCGAAGGGATGATGACCTATACTTTCTTCGGGTCGGTGATCATCTTGCCTTTGATGATGTATGGGATCGCGGCGCTGTCGCATCTTGTCGCAAAGGTGCTGGGCGGGCAGGGTACATGGTTCGGGGCGCGGTTGGCGCTGTTTTGGACGATGCTGGCGACCACGCCGATGTTTTTGTTCTACGGTCTGGTGCGCGGCCTGATCGGCCATGGCACACAGGCCGTTCTTGTGGGTGCGATCGGGGCAATTGCTTTCGTTATCGTTTGGATACAATGCTTGCGCGAGGCGGAAAGCAGATCATGACAGTTGATTTTCAAACCTGGATGCGGGCGGTCTGGACCAGCATCATGGACCCGTCAGAGAGCGCACGCAAAGCGCTTGCGATGGACATACCTGTGCAGGCGCTTTGGACAGGGCTGGCACTTGTCGCGGTGCTGAATGTGATCCTTGTGGCGTTGTTGCAGTTGATAACGCCAATGCCGCAAGCGATGCAGGATCAAGGCTTTGCACTTTCGCCCTTTGGTTTCTTTGCGATCATCGGCATCTTTTTCGTCCTGTTTGTCTACGGCATTTTCTATGCAGGCCGGATGATCGGCGGCCAAGGCAGCTTGCAGGCGACCTTGACCATTGTCGTTTGGTTTCAGGCGATCAGTCTCACGCTTGAGGCGATCCAGTTCGCTCTGGTCCTTGTCAGCCCGTCGATCGGGTCGATCTTTGGTTTGCTGACGCTTGGTGCTTTGATCTGGTGTTTCATGAATTTTATCAACGTCTTGCACGGGTTTGATAATCTCGGCAAAGCCCTGGGTGCGATTGTGCTGGCCCTGATCGGGACCGCCCTGATCTCGGGCATCATTTTGGCTGTTCTGGGCGTAGGTCCGACAGGAGGTATGGCATGAGCTATGACATCAATAAAATCCGGTCCGATTTTCCGATCTTGTCGCGTGAGGTGAACAACAAGCCTCTGGTCTATCTCGACAATGGCGCATCGGCCCAGAAACCGCAGGTAGTGATTGATGCGGTCACCCGCGGCTATGCCGAGGAATACGCCAACGTGCACCGTGGTTTGCACTACCTCAGCAACCTGTCGACCGAGCGCTATGAAGGCGTGCGCGGGATCATCGCGCGCTTTCTGAACGCGCCTTCCGAAGATGATATCATCATCAATTCCGGCACGACCGAGGGCATCAATATGGTGGCCTATGGCTGGGCCATGCCGCATATGGAGGCGGGCGATGAGATTGTCCTGTCGATCATGGAGCACCACGCCAATATCGTGCCGTGGCATTTCCTGCGTGAACGGCAGGGTGTGGTGATCAAATGGGTCGATGTGGATGCCAACGGCGATCTGGACCCCCAGAAAGTGATTGATGCGATCGGTCCAAAGACCAAGCTGGTGGCAATCACCCATATGTCCAACGTGCTGGGTACTGTCGTTGACGTCAAAACCATCACCGCCGGTGCCCATGCCAAAGGCGTGCCTGTGCTGGTGGATGGCAGCCAGGCCGCCGTGCATATGCCGGTGGATGTGGCAGACATCGGGTGTGATTTCTATGCGGTGACGGGCCATAAACTCTACGGTCCGTCAGGGTCGGGCGCGATCTATGTGCGCAAGGAACGGATGGCCGAAATGCGCCCCTTCATGGGCGGCGGTGACATGATCCGCGATGTGACGCGCGATACGGTCACATGGAATGATCCGCCGATGAAGTTTGAAGCGGGCACGCCGGGGATTGTGCAGACAATCGGGCTTGGCGTGGCGCTGGAATACATGATGGACGTAGGCATGGACGCGATTGCCGCCCATGAGCGTGGCTTGCGCGACTATGCACGCGACCGTTTGGGGGGCCTGAACTGGCTCAGCGTACAGGGGCAATCCGCGACCAAGGGCGCTATCTTCTCGTTCACGCTGGAAGGTGCGGCGCATGCGCATGATATCTCGACCGTGTTGGACAAGAAAGGTGTTGCTGTGCGCGCAGGCACCCATTGCGCGATGCCGTTGATGGAACACATGGGGGTGGGCGCGACCTGCCGGGCATCTTTTGGGATGTATAACACCACCGATGAGGTGGATGTGCTGATCGACGCGCTGGAACTTTGCCACGATCTATTTGCGTAAGGTGGATCTTGATCCACCTTACCTGACTTTGCCGTTGCGACCCACATTCACCGTCGCTATAGACACCCATAAGCACCCGTAGCTCAGCTGGATAGAGCGCTGCCCTCCGAAGGCAGAAGTCAAGGCTGGTGATGCTTGGTTGTGTTGGAAGAAAGAAGTGACTAAACAACGGTTTGAGCGAATGTCGGGTTTGCTCTTCATGCCGACGAAATTCTCGCGTAAGCATGGCGTAAGCATCTCGCGAACGGTATGCACCCGTAGCTCAGCTGGATAGAGCGCTGCCCTCCGAAGGCAGAGGCCAGAGGTTCGAATCCTCTCGGGTGCGCCAAAAAACAATATAAATCAATAACTTGCACTTCCGCGCGTTTGTGGGCCTAGTGCTTACGTGGGAAATTCGCGTAAGCAGTGCAATCGCGGCAGTGAGCTGAAGCTGTATCGATAACCCATCGAATCTTTAGCGCGTGCTCCTGGTCGAAGGCGTGTGACTCCAGCGTTCCTGCTTGCATCGCCTTCTTTCATCTCGCCAAGTATCGCATCGAGAAAGACGCAGCTGCTGGTTCCGGCAAGCACAGCAGGGATATGGCGGCGGACGACAGTTTCGTGTGCACTGTGTGTGCAACGTGTCGTCGTAGAGGGGCAAATTCTGGCACACTGCGCCGTAATATAGCGTGGTCATATTCGCCGCGAGCATTTTGCCAAATGAAGAATATCTACTATAAAACAATATGTTGGAATGAGAGGCGGCCCAATGATGGATTGGACGGGTTTGCTATCAAATTCAAATGGTTAATTGAAGTCGTGTGCAACATATGTGCAACGTGAAATCGCCCTCTGGCGCGATCTGTCGTGTGTTTGGCGGTTGGGTGAGCTTGATCAAATCGAAGGGTGCTGAAAACGGAAGGCCTTGGGAGCCTGGCTAACCCCGCAACGGCATCTGGTCATTCGTCCTGCGCCACGCGGATCAAAAATTTAGAGAGTGTAAGGTCGGCTTGATGTTGGTCGACGCCCATCCTCGTTGGCCTTGGGACACCCATTTTGAACCCATTGCTGGCACAAAACATTTGACTTGCAATGTAGCTTGGTCAGCTATTTGATAAAAAAAATCTGCAAGGGCCCTGTAATTTGAGAAATCTGTCTGAATGGTATGATGTCGCGAACACAGCGGTTGAGAAGGAAAAGCACCTCCACAGCTTTAACCACAAAAGATTTACTGATGGAACTTTGGCCGGGGCTAGCCGAGGCAACCTTCTTGAGGATGCCTATGACCGATTTGAGTCCCATTTGGCTTCGAAGCCGACGGCATACGTAGACCCAGATGATGCGATATATGATTTTGCCAAAGATGAGGTTGACAATATCGCGGCTGGTTCGGTCCGTTGGCAAGACGCTGCGGCCTACTCTGGCACTGAAACGCTGGGGGTAAGTAAGTTTGCGGCTCTCAAAAGTCTCGATTTTGTGAAAGACAACATGAGTCAGATTGGGTATCGGAATGTCATTTTTGGCGACTTTATTAGGGACATCGACCGAGCGTACGATGCCACCAGCTACAAGTTGCGCCCAGCGAACCAATTCAAGGTTGCTGCGAAGCGGAAGATTGATGCTGCAATTAAGGCTCATTTGAGCTCGCCAACTGTCCCTGTATCACCCGGCGGAACAACTGGCGCTCGGACCGGGTCACCTGTAGGGATGACAACCCTTAGCTCGGTAGTGCCAACAGGGTTTGGTGATAGCCCCATGTGGCTTACTACACCGGAATCAATTCAAGTCGACCGATCTACTCCCCCGCCTGATCTTCCCGAGGATGTGACGGTCCGATCTGGATATGCCGCAGGGATGAAAGAAGCACTTGGACTCTTGAACGGAGCTGAACTCAAGCGAGATCAAACCAGAATGGCAGAGGTGATGTCGCGAGACCCGTCCGCAACGGCTCC
>NZ_DASYOK010000011.1:0-6590 GCF_036007805.1 Yoonia sp. | reverse complement strand
CCAGACGCCCCCCAGACCAGCACGTTCTGGCCGGGCTTAAGGTCATGCGGCTCGTGGCCGAACAACATCCGGTACGCGGTCGCGAGTGTGAGCGTGTAACAAGCGCTCTCTTCCCATGTCAGATGCTGTGGACGATGCATCAACTGCTGCGATTGCACGCAGGTGAACTGCGCAAATGACCCGCCAGCCGTCTCATAGCCCCAGATCCGCTGACTGGGCGAATACATCGGATCGCCGCCGTTGCATTCCTCATCATCACCATCATCCTGATTGCAATGGATCACAACCTCGTCGCCAACCTTCCAGCGCTTGACCTTATCGCCCACCGCCCAAACGATCCCTGCGGCGTCAGAACCCACAATCTGGTAGTCTTGCTTATGGATATCAAACGGGCTGACAGGGATGCCAAGACCCGCCCAGACGCCGTTATAGTTGACACCGGCCGCCATCACGAGAACCAGAACCTCATGGCTGTCCAGCTTTGGCACGTCTACGACCTCGAGCTGAAACGCTTTCTCGGGTTCGCCATGGCGTTCACGGCGCAGAACCCACGCATGCATCTTTGCAGGCACATAGCCCAAAGGTGGCATCTCGCCGACTTCATACAGGTCTTTCTCGGGTGCCGTATAAGCAGTTTGGTCGAGGGCCATCGCAGTCTCCATCAGTCAGCTTCCAATGTTGCCGCGCCGCAGAATCAAGCGCGTTTTTCATTGAATACGAGATGACAGAGTAACTTTGCAACCCTATTTAGATCATTTTTGTAATTTAATTACTCTGCGACCGCAGAAATTTCGTCTGAATTTGCTGCAGCTGCATCAAAATGATGCGCAATCGAATTGGCATAGAAGGCCAGAACGTCCCGCCCCTTCACAGTGGGCGAAATCGCGCCATTGCTCTCGACAAGCAGACCACGCCCCCGCAACCGGCTGAGCGCGTCGCGCACGACTTCATGCGCCTCACGCTTCGGGCAGGGCAGCTTGCGCGCTTTCAAAAGCGCAAGCGCGCGCGCCACAGCGGCCTCAAGATCCGGAACAGTTACCGGATCTGCCAACAGGATGTGCCGCGCCACCAAGGGGACACCGACAACCGGTGTTACATCGGCAATCCGCTTCATAAGCTCTTGGGCCAGCTGTTCTGTCAGATCACTTTTGCCGTCGCCATGGTATTTCGAAAGCTCCAGCGGTTCGCCAAAACTCACAGACGCTACCCCGAATCCGCGAAAACGCCGCGTCACGCGCAGACCGATATGGCGGGCAATGCGCCCAAAGATCGAAATCAGCGACGGCTTGAACCGACGTGTGCCGGACTTATCGGCAGCAATCAGGATCGTGTCTTCCAACACGCGGTCATAATTTACCGCCACCGGTACAAAGATCACCTCGCGGGCCTTGGGGTCAAAATCCTCAACGATATAATTCAGCAACCCCATCCGCGGCGGGGCCAGCAATCCGTTCAGGCTCAGCCCACCTTCAGGGAATACCGCCTGGCTTACGCCGCCGCGCGTGGCCATCTGCACATAACGCGCCAGCACCTTGCGATAGAGCGCGCCCCGTGATTTGCGCCGGATAAAATACGCCCCCATCATGCGAATAACAGCAGAGAGCGGCCACACCCGCGCCCATTCCCCCACCGCATAAGAGAGCGCGCCCGCGTTTGCCGCCAGATAGGTGACCAACACGTAATCCATATTGCTGCGATGATTGATGACAAAGACAACGGCCGCATCAGGATCAATCTTTTCCAGTCGCTTGCGATCAAAAGTCCCCAGCTTGATGCGGTAAAGCGACTTGGACAGCCACTTCGCAAGTCTGATCCCTACACTAAAATAGGCGGTCGCCGAAAACCCCGGCACGATCTCGCGCGCATAACGGCGGGCCTTTTCAAAGGCGACATTCTCGGGGATTTTCTCCTTATTGGCGTGATCCACAATGGCCTGCGTCACTTCGGGATCATAGATCAGCCGCTGGATCATATCGTGCCGCCGCGCAAGCTTGAACGGCTCGATCGGGCGCTGCAGGCGTTGGTTCAACTTGCCAATCACCCTTTCGGCACGCTTACGGAAAAACCAGCGCACCGAGGGAAACAGAAAATGCGACGCAAAAGTCACTGCGGCGAACAGAACAATAAGAACAAAGGCCCAAACGGGCAGTGAGATTGTTTGCGTCATGCACAGACCTTTACAGGGAACGGCGTCCGCGTAAATCCCGTCATGCCGCGTTGCGGCGAATTGACAGCGCCATAAAATGTCCGATAAACACCCTCAAAGCGTAATTTAATTGCGTGAATTTATCAGGAGAGCCGTAAATGTCGCAACCGCAGAAAGACCGCCCTTGGCTGTTTCGCACATATGCTGGTCATTCGACCGCCTCTGCGTCGAATGCGCTCTATCGCGGCAACCTTGCCAAAGGTCAGACCGGTCTTTCTGTTGCTTTCGATCTGCCCACCCAAACTGGCTATGACAGCGATCATATCCTTGCCAAAGGCGAAGTGGGCAAAGTCGGCGTGCCCGTCAGCCACCTTGGCGACATGCGGACGCTGTTCAACGATATCCCGCTGGACCAGATGAACACCTCGATGACGATCAACGCCACTGCGCCCTGGCTCTTGTCGCTTTATATCGCCGTGGCCGAAGAGCAAGGTGCCGACGTCAGCGCCCTGCAAGGCACCGTGCAGAACGATATTATCAAAGAATACCTGTCACGCGGCACCTATATCTGTCCACCTGAACCGTCCCTGCGGATGATCACAGATGTCGCCGCCTATACACGCGAACACCTGCCGAAATGGAACCCGATGAACGTCTGTTCCTACCATCTGCAAGAGGCGGGGGCGACACCGGAAGAAGAGCTTGCCTTCGCGCTGGCCACCGCAACCGCCGTGCTGGATGATCTGAAAGGCAAAGTGCCACCCGAGCATTTCCCCGCCATGGTCGGGCGCATTTCCTTTTTCGTGAATGCCGGCATCCGTTTCGTGACCGAGCTTTGCAAAATGCGCGCCTTTGTCGAACTCTGGGACGAAATCTGCGCCACCCGCTATGGCGTTGAAGATGCCAAATACCGCCGTTTCCGCTATGGCGTGCAGGTCAATTCACTCGGCCTGACCGAACAGCAGCCAGAAAATAACGTTTACCGCATTCTTTTGGAAACGCTCGCTGTGACGCTGTCAAGAAATGCCCGCGCCCGCGCCGTGCAATTACCCGCATGGAACGAAGCATTGGGTCTGCCCCGTCCATGGGACCAGCAATGGTCTTTGCGGATGCAACAGATCCTGGCTTATGAAACCGATCTTCTGGAATTCGACGATCTCTTTGACGGAAATCCCGCAATTGATCGCAAAGTGAATGAACTGAAAGATGGCGCGCGCGCTGAATTGGCCCAAATTGACGAAATGGGCGGTGCGGTTGGCGCAATTGGCTATATGAAATCGCGTCTCGTCGAAAGTAATGCAGCGCGTATTGCCGGAATTGAAAAAGGCGAAACAACAGTTGTCGGCGTCAATAAATGGCAGGCTGGTGAACCCTCGCCCCTGACCGCAGGCGAAGATGCGATTATGGTGTCGGACCCAGAAGCCGAGGCCGATCAACTCCGCCGCCTCGGGCAATGGAAAGCCGACCGTGACGCAGGTGCCGTGAAAGAGGCGCTCGCCGCCCTGCGGGCAGCTGCCAAAGACGGCAGCAACATCATGCCCCCTTCCATCGCCTGCGCGCGGGCAGGTGTCACGACGGGCGAATGGGCCGACGTGATCCGCAGCGTGTTTGGCCAGTACCGCGCGCCCACCGGCGTCAGCAGCAACCCCTCCAACCGTACCGAAGGCCTAGAGGATTTGCGCGAACAGGTCGATCTGGTCAGCGCGGCGCTCGGCAGTCGTTTGAAATTTCTTGTCGGCAAACCGGGGCTGGACGGGCACTCCAACGGCGCAGAACAAATTGCCGCGCGCGCGCGCGATTGCGGCATGGAAATTGATTATGAAGGGATTCGTCTTACGCCCGAAGAAATTGTCACAGCGGCACAAAATGGCGAAGTCCATGTGATCGGACTGTCTATTCTCTCAGGGTCCCATATTCCTTTGGTCCGCGATGTCATGACACGTCTGCAAATGGCAGGCATATCCCATATCCCGGTCATTGCCGGCGGCATTATTCCTGAAGATGACGCAACTGAATTACGCGCAATGGGTGTGGCACGGGTCTATACGCCAAAAGATTTTGAATTGAACAAAATCATGAATGACATTGTCACCTTGGTCGATCCCCGATCCGTAGCGGCGGAATAAAGCCAAATATATACGCTTTTGGATAGGCTTTTGCGATTTCGAGATACTGTGTGAATAATCCTGTGGTATTCGCACTGAAGCGAATTGGAGAAACGCAAATGAATCCTGATCTGAAATCAATGACCCGCAAAGAACTCGAGAAGCTGAAGAGCAATGTCGAAAAAGCTCTGGCGAGGGTGACGGAAAACGAAAAGAAAGCCGCGCGCGCTGCCGCGGAAAAGGCAGCGGCAGCCCATGGGTTTTCGCTCGCAGAGATCACCGGCGCCGCGCCTGCGAAGAGAGGGCCCAAACCCAAGTCCGGCCCCAAAACTGCATCACCTGCGAAATACAAGAACCCCTCTGATCCCACGCAAACCTGGACGGGCAAAGGACGCCAGCCGCAATGGTTCAAGGCGGCAATCAAGGCGGGCACCTCGCCTGACAACATGGAAATCTAGCTTCCCTCGGTGCCGCGCCCGGCATAGACTGGGCGGCACATTTACAGGAGGCTGACATGACCATCCATATTGGCGCCGAGAAGGGCGATATTGCACCGACCGTCCTGATGCCGGGCGATCCTTATCGCGCCAAATGGGCGGCGGAAACGTTCCTCAAAGATGTGCGCTGCATCAATGAAGTGCGCGGTATGCTCGGATTTACGGGGACATGGAACGGCCATAGGGTGACGATCCAGGGGTCCGGCATGGGGATGCCGTCGCTTTCAATTTATGCGAACGAATTGATCAAGGACTACGACGTGCAGACCTTGATCCGTATCGGTTCATGCGGCGGGATGCAGAAGAATGTCGGCATTCGCGATGTGATCCTTGCGATGACAGCCTCGACACTCTCGACGCCCTCTCGCGGCATCTTCAAAGAGCTCAATTTTGCACCCTGCGCCGACTACCAACTGCTTTCTGCCGCCCATGACGCGGCAAGAGCCAAGGGCGTGCCAACCCATGTCGGCGGAATCTATTCGTCGGATGTGTTCTACGACGAACGCCCCGACCTGAACGAACAAATGATCCGGCATGGTATCCTCGGCGTCGAAATGGAAGCCGCTGAACTCTACAACCTCGCTGCCCGCTACGGACGGCGAGCCTTGGCGGTTCTGACCGTGAGCGACCACCTGATCACCCACGAAGCATTACCCGCAGAAGATCGCGAAAGGTCCTTTGGGGATATGGTCGAAATTGCCTTGGCCGCAGCTTTCGCGCAAGACGGCTAAGCAAAGGGGGCTTTGCCCCCGGCCCTACGGGCCACCCCCAGGATATTTTCGGGCCAATAATAACGGAAGATTAACCAAGACACGCGATGATTAAGCCACGGTACAGGCGGGGACGCCGATGACCGTGGCCGGTAATAACCGGAAGGGCTCGCCTGACACATGGCGGGCCCTTTTTCAGTATTGCTGGCCTGAAAATATCCTCGGGGGGAGCGTCAGCGGGGGGCAGACAGCCCCCCTACCCGCTTTCGTCTAGACAGTACGTTCGACCATCATGCCTTTGATATGCGCAATCGCCGCAGCGGGGTTCAACCCTTTGGGGCATGTTTTCGCACAGTTCATGATCGTGTGGCAGCGGTAGAGTTTGAAGGGGTCTTCAAGCTGGTCCAACCGTTCGCCTGTCGCCTCGTCACGGCTGTCGATGATCCAGCGGTATGCATGCAAAAGCGCTGCTGGCCCCAGATAGCGGTCGCCGTTCCACCAGTAGGATGGGCACGAGGTCGAGCAGGATGCGCACATCACGCATTCATAGAGACCGTCCAGCTTTTTGCGGTCCTCGATGGACTGGCGCCATTCCTTTGCAGGGCGGTTCGTTTTCGTTTCAAGCCACGGCATGATGCTCGCGTGCTGCGCGTAGAAATGCGTCAGATCAGGGATCAGGTCCTTGATGACCGGCATATGCGGCAGCGGGTAAATCTTTACGTCGCCCTTGATCTCATCCATGCCATAGATGCAGGCCAGCGTATTGATCCCATCGATGTTCATCGCGCAGGACCCACAGATCCCCTCACGGCAGGAGCGGCGGAATGTCAGCGTCGGATCGATTTCGTTTTTGATCTTGATCAGCGCATCCAGAACCATCGGGCCACAGTTATCCATATCAATGAAATATGTATCCAGCTGCGGGTTCTTGCCGTCATCGGGGTTCCAGCGATAGACCTGCACTTTGCGCAGGTTCGTTGCACCCTCCGGCTTCGGCCAGGTTTTACCCACCGTCATGCGGGAGTTCTTGGGAAGTGTCAGTTGTACCATTTTTCGTTCCTTCCGTCAGGGCTTGCGCCCGAATACCTTTACATGGCGCGCAAACGCGGCGGCCGAATTGGCGGCTCGCCGG
>NZ_DASYOK010000010.1:0-7028 GCF_036007805.1 Yoonia sp. | reverse complement strand
GGTGCTTTTCGAGCCAGGCCTTCACCTCAGGCGTCTTGTGGGTGGCGTAGTTGTCGAGCACCAGATGCACATCACGCCGCGTGGGCACAGCCTTGTCGATCTGTCGCAGGAATTTCAGGAACTCCTGCGCACGATGGCGCGTTCAATCTGTTGCGCATGAGTTACGGCCTCCTTCTCACCCTGTCATGGGGCGTAGATCCGCGCTCGAATCAAGTTAGACCACGTCAGTGCCGCCGGAATTTAGGAAGCCCGGAACTCATAAGCGCAGAATGAATTCCGGAAACCGGCTCGGGGGCATACAAAGCAATCTGGTTCCCTCCATCGCCCAGCGCGCCGTGTTCAGGAATTTGGAGAAAACAGGCCGCTTTGTCGACGAATTGGCCAAGTTGTGAAATTGCTAGTGTTCGCCACTGGACTTAAAATTGCCAAGTGAAACATTGTGTCAGATGATAAACAATACATCAGCGAAACGGTCAGCTTATGCAATGAGCCCATCAGCGAATCTTAGGCACACCGCAGCATAGAAGGCACCTTCGCAGGCACAGCATCGCAAGCGGCTCATAGCGACCTCCGAAGTCAGTCACGACGCTGCAACGCAGCTTCACCATACCGAGCATTGGTGCATCGCGCAGCTTTTGAAGATGACGATTTTTTGCTGTTTGGGACTGTGCTGTCATTCGCTAGCGCTGAATATCAAGCGGCAGTGTAACGACTGAACACTTCATTCGGCCCGTTGCGAAGGATGAGAAACATCTCATAGGTTTCGCGTTCACTATCTGTGCCCAGCCCGGGCGAATCTTAGGGCGTACCGGGGATGGAAAAACCAAAAGCATCTGGGCGTTCCTGTAGCAAGCGGCGAATGTCAGCGGCTGGGATTTGCCCCTCGATCATGTAGCCCTCGACGCGGCCCATGTGGCATGAAATCATCTCTCGCGGAATACCGTTTTCCAGCTTGAAGCGCATCGGAAGCGTCCCGAGGCTATCCTCGGTTGTTACGTAGAAACTGTCCTGATCCAGGATATTGATCCATGCGGAATAGCAGTCGCAATTTAGTCTTTAATCACATGAATGGCGGTCCTTCGCCATGCGCCAATGCCCTGAGGGGCGATGCGGCCACTAGTATGGTCGCTCCGACCAGAATCTCACGACAAGAACATATATTTTACCATATTCAGCATATGATGCCAAGCCGGAGTGCAACTCAAGACTGTACATTCATACATCGCGGAGCAACGTCGAAAATTAAAGGCCAGCGGTCTATGACTGTTCAGACCTTCGCCCTGAAGGCGCAAATCCAGGGTTTGGTCAGTTTCGTGAAAGTTCGTCATGGCCCGAGCGCATTGTTAAACTTCTTCACAGAAAATCTTGGTCCTCGCCGAGGCAATAAAAATGAGCTTGCACTTTATGGTATAATACCTTAACAATCATTTTATGACGATTAAACCAATCCGTAGAAAACTATCCGATGAGATCCTAACTCGAATCGAGGAGATGATCCGTGACGAGGTTTGGCCGGTGGGCAGCGTCCTTCCGTCTGAACGTGACCTGATGGAAATGTTCGGTGTTGGCCGCCCTTCGATCCGTGAGGCGCTTTTCAGCCTCGAGAGAATGGGACTCGTGCGGATAAACACTGGCGAACGGCCGCGTGTTACTCGGCCCACGCCGCAGAACATGCTCGCTTCTTTGTCGGCAACGGCCCACCTACTGATGGATCAGCCGCAGGGCGTAATGCATTTCGAACAGGCGCGGTTATTTTTAGAAGTGGGGGTCGCCCGGCATGTTGCAGAGTACGCTACGCCCCCGCAGATCGCTGAAATCGCCCGAGCATTGGCCGAAAACGAGGCGTCTATCCCCAGAGCCCGTGCATTTGCGATAACGGATGTTGCTTTTCACCGGGCGCTCACCGAAGCAACTGGCAACCCGATCTTTTTGGCTATGCACGAGGCGCTTGTTGAGTGGTTAATCAGCCAGCGACAGCTGCCTGTTGACCCCGAAAAAGGCAATTTTAGTGCCTTCAACGATCACGTCGCCCTGTTCGAAGCTATCGAGCAGCATGATCCCGAACGTGCAGGTCAAGTGATGCTCGCGCACCTTGAACATGCATGGCGACGCTTCGGAACGAACAGCTGAAAATCCAAGGGAGGAAACATGGAACTCACGAGAATCACAAGAATAATGGCAATCGCGCTTTGCGGCGCGTTAATGTCGCCTGCAATGGCACAGGACACACGTGTCCTGCGTCTGGGGATGCAGGGGACCGACGGTGATCCCCAGTTTCTGGGTGTCACGGAGGCAGCGAGAGCCCTCGCTGCAAATTCGGACGGGCGGCTAACGTTGGAGATATTCCCAAACTCGCAGCTTGGCAACTTTTCCGAAATGATCGAACAGCTGCAATTGGGAGAACTTGACCTTACGCTTAATCCCTTTGGTGGGTTTGAACCTTGGGTAAATAGGGCAATTCTCGCGTCTACTCCCTACGTCGTGCGCGATTTCGCCCATCTTGAGGCGATCATCGACTCAGATTGGGGGCAAGGTGTAGTTACGGAACTTGCCGAGGATGTCGGTATCCGGGTTATTGACAGCTGGTATTTTGGCACGCGACATACGACCACGAACCGCCCTCTTAACGAAGCTGAGGATTTCAGTGGACTGAGACTGCGCGTTCCGAACTCCGCCCCGCTTCTATCCTGGGCAACGGCAATGGGCGCAAGCCCGACACCGGTAGCCTTTGCCGAGGTCTATCTGGCTTTGCAGACCAATCAGGTAGACGGGCAAGAGAACCCGCTTCCGACGATTGATGCGATGAAGTTCATGGAGGTACAGTCCCACCTCGCGCTGACTGGGCATCTGGTTCAGGATCAGTCCATCGTGATCTCGGAAATCACTTGGAGCGAACTCTCCGCAGAGGATAGGGCACTTGTGCTGGATGCGCTCGATGCCGGCGGTATCGTGAACAACGATACGGTTAACGAACGCGAAGCGGCGCTGGTCGAGCAGTTCATTGCTGCGGGTGCCAACGTGACAGAGCCTGACAGAGCTGCACTGACCGCTCTGATGTCGCCTATCTACACTGAACTTGATGGTCGCTTTGGCGATGGCGCCGTTGCAGTGCTGACGCAGACTGACCCGTGATCAATAGTGCCCCCGGCCCGGCCGGGGGGGCTGCCCCGTCCGAAGGCCCCATTTCCCCAGAACCGCCCCTACGTTGGCTGCGCCGCGCCGAGGAAAATCTCGGCACTTTTCTTCTATGCCTGATTTTCCTGTCCGTCGCCCTGCAGGTGGTCGGTCGCCTCGTCTTTAGATCGCCGCCGTTTTGGACGGAGGAACTGGCCCGGTATCTTTTTGTATGGCTTGTCTGCATTGGATCCGCCGAGGTGGTGCGGATCCGAGGCCATATCACCATGGACCTTTTTGCAATGATGTTGGGCCCACGGGTCAAGGTCCTGTTACAAATTCTGCTCAATGCGGCAATCCTCGCATCACTTGTGGTGCTTGTCTGGTATAGCTGGCAAGGCGCGATACGTGCGGGGCGGATCGACTCTGTCGCTCTTGGGGTGCCCGAGTCCTTACTTTATGGGGCTTTGCCGGTCGGTGCAGCCCTGATGACATTGCGCATTCTGATGCTGCTGGCTGCTGACATCTCCGAGTTGCACCGTGGCGCAATGGGTCGTCCAAAAGCGCGAGGGACTAAATAATGCCTGCACTGTTTGGGGGATGGTTCGGGCTGATGGTGCTTGGAATGCCGGTAGGGTTCTCACTCATTGTCGCTTCAGTCGCATGGATGCTGATAACGGGGCAGGGCATAAACTTCGCAGCCCAGCGTATGGTGGCAGGTCTCAACTCGTTTCCACTTCTGGCAATTCCCTTCTTCATCCTGACCGCTCAGCTAATGAATACTTCCGGAGTGACAGAACGCCTATTCGCATTCGCAAAGGCCTTGGTCGGCCATATTGCGGGCGGGCTGGGGCATGTGAACGTCATGGCATCCCTCCTGTTTTCGGGAATGTCGGGTTCGGCAGTGGCCGATGCCGCAGGGCTCGGCCAACTGGAAATCAAAGCTATGCGTGATGCTGGCTATGACGACAAGTTCGCCGGATCCGTCACCGCTGCATCTGCGATCATCGGGCCACTTGTGCCGCCATCCATTCCGATGGTGATCTACGGGGTCATCGCGAACACCTCGATCGGTGCGCTGTTTCTCGGAGGCATAGTGCCGGGACTTCTATGTGCGCTGGCTCTGATGATCACGATCTACGTCATAGCTATCCGCCGGGGCTATCCGCGCGAGGACCGTGCTTCGGCCAAACACCTTTGGACCACCTTCCGCCGAGCGCTGGTACCCCTGATGACCCCCGTCATCATAATTGGTGGCATTTTTAGTGGCTTCTTCTCGCCGACCGAGGCAGCCGTTGTCGCCACAATCTACGCGCTTTTTCTTGGTTTTGTGGTCTACCGGCAGATGACTCTAACGATCCTGATAGAGGTGCTGCGCGAAACCACGCGGCTGACGGCATCGGTGGGGCTGTTGATCATGGGGGTGTCGGTCTTTGGCTATATCATGGCCCGGGAGCAGGTACCCCAGCACGCTGCATCCTTCTTTCTCAGTTGGGCCGATACACCGCTTCAGTTCCTGATCGTCGTCAGCATCATGCTGCTGATCCTCGGAACCTTCATCGAAAGCCTCGCCATCCTTTTACTGGTTGTTCCCATACTGGTGCCGGCTGCGGCAACCTTCGGCATCGATCTAGTGCATTTCGGCGTCGTAATCATCATGAACCTGATGATCGGCATCTTGACCCCTCCAATGGGGGTCGCGCTCTTCGTGGTCTCATCAGTGGGAAAGATCCCATTCCGCGATCTGGCGATAGGTATACTGCCGTTTCTTTTACCACTTGTCGGCGTACTGATACTTTCGATACTTTTCCCACAACTGGTCACATTCCTTCCCGACCTCCTTATGAATAACCGATAGGAACTCACATGACGCCCCCACTTGCCGGCATCTATGCCGCATTGCTCACTCCATTCAACACCAAGGGAGAAATTGATCCTGCGGCCACGGAGGCGCTGGTGGCATTCCAAATCCAGCAAGGCCTTGCAGGGGTCTATGTAGGTGGCTCCTCGGGCGAGGCGATGGCACAGTCCATCGCCGAACGAGCCGACTACCTGCGCCTCGTCGCTGGTTTTGCCCAGGGTCAGATCAAGCTCATCGCCCATGTGGGCGCAGTGGCAACGGACGATGTGTTGGCGCTTGCTGCAGTCGCGGCCGATGCTGGTTATGACACGATTTCTGCGATCACGCCTTATTACTATCCGTTCTCGCGTGCCGAGGTGATGGCTCATTACTCCGATATCGCTGAACGGGCTGCCCTGCCACTGGTAATCTACAACTTTCCGGCTATCACTGCTGGGTTTACATTGGCCGAGATGGCGACGCTTCTGGACCACCCCAAGATCATCGGTGTGAAGCACACCTCGACCGACATGTACATGCTTGAGAAGATCAAGCGCCGATGCCCCAATGCCCTGATCTATAACGGCTATGACGAGATGTGCCTTGCCGGTCTGGTGACCGGGGCGGACGGAGCGATAGGGACCACCTACAACTTTATGGGCGACTTGTTCGTGGAGATTGAGCGGCTAGTGAAGGCCCAACAGACAGAATCTGCGCGCTCCCTGCAGATCATGGCGAATGCCGTGATTGACGTGTTGGTCGAGGTTGGCGTCATGCCGGGCTCCAAGGGGTTGTTAGGCATCATGGGCATCCCCATGGGGGATGCCAGGCGTCCTTTCCGCCGCCTGACTACCAGCGACCACGACCGGCTGGCTGCAGCGGTGCAGCCGATCCTCGATTGGCGGACAGCGCGGGGATGACTGCTCTGCAAGGCATCTGGGGGGCGGTGCTCCTGCCCATCAACACAACGGGTGCCATAGACTGGGTTGCGCTCGCCGAGGAAATCGACATCCTCTGCGCCAGCGGCCTTTCAGGTATATACACAAACGGAACGGCTGGCGAATTCCATACACAGACTGAGGCGGAGTTCGATCGTCTAACGGATCTGGTTGCCAGTCGTTCCACAGCTTTAGGAATTCCTTTCCAGATTGGCCTCTGCCATTCCAACCCTCGCGTCGCGCGCGACCGTCTGGCGCGCTGCCGCGGGATCGGCGCATCCGGCGCACAGATCATTCTGCCCGACTGGTGGCCACCCTCCAATCCAGAAATCGACCGATTCATTGACGGGATGCAGGAAACGGCGGAAATGATGCCACTCATCCTTTACAACCCACCCCATGCAAAGGTTAGGTTGACCCTACAGCGTATTGCGGATTTGCGCATGCGGGCGCCCGGGCTAATTGGGGCAAAGCTGCCAGGGGGAGATGCCGCATGGTATGCAGATCGCAGGCGGCTTCTGACCGGGTTCTCTGTCTTCGTGGCCGGACACACAATTGCCTTTGGAAGGCCGTTGGGCGCTGACGGAGCTTATTCCAACGTAGCCTGCCTGTCACCAAGAGGCGCGCTGCTGCATTGGAAGCTGGCGGTTGAGGACCCAGTCCATGCGGTCGATATCGAAGCGCGCATCCAGTTATTCATGAAGACTTACGTTATGCCGCTTGTGGCTAGTCATGGCTTATCGCATGCCGCGCTCGACAAGCTGATGGCAGCAGCAGGCCGCTGGGGCCCGGTGTCGGAAAGGATGATGTGGCCGCATGAGAGCGCCCCGACCGGTGCGGTGGAAGCAGTGGCTTCCGCGATGCGCGCAACCTTGCCAGAATTCATCGGGCTGTCCTGATGGCTTTGACCTGATAGGTAGGAGAGCTGCGCTAGACAGACACCCTGCCGCGCACTTCACCAGAGACGACCCAATAAAAACACTTGCCCCCCCATCTGTTCCGAGTCTGACGCATGCTACCGGTTCCCGCGAATTTCATTGAGGGCGTTCAGCGCGCGGCGCTCTCGGGCGAGGATGTCCTCCGCCGATTTGGTCCATTTGAAGGGCTTCGGCTTGGCGTTGTGGTGCGCCAGATAG
>NZ_DASYOK010000009.1:0-29123 GCF_036007805.1 Yoonia sp. | reverse complement strand
GCATCGACTTCGGCCTTTGTGGCGGCGCTCAACACACCACCAGGTTTGCGCAAAGTGTCATGTGCAATCACGCCGCGTTGCGCCAGAGTGTATTTGCGGATCGCAAGGCCCAAGCCTGGCTGCGCCTCATAGCGGACCATCGGCAGATAGGCGTCAAAGATATCGCGTGCCTGGTTGATATCCCCCGCGCTATGGGCGGCGATTACCTGCGCCATCATCTCGGGATAGGCAAAACCTGTCATCGCCCCATCCGCCCCGCGCAGCATTTCTTCCAGCAGGTACAGCCCGCCGTTGCCGCACAGGATCGAAATCCGCCGCGCGCCTGCGCCTGAAGCGCGGCGCAGGGCGCTGATCTTTTCCAGCCCCGGCCAGTCCTCGTGTTTGAGCATCACGCAGGTCGGGCAGTCCGCGACCACTTGCAGGATGACTTTGGTAGGGATCACGACATTCGTGACAAGCGGGAAGTCCTGCAACACGAAAGGTGCATCGCCCAAGGTCTCGGCCGTGTTGTGGTAATAGGTCAGGATCTGGTCATCGGTCTTGAGATTGCCGGGGGGTGCCACCATCACGCCAGCCGCGCCAAGGTCCATGGCCGCATCGGAGAGGGTTTTCATTGCGGCAAATCCCGGTGCCGAGACACCAACGACAATCGGCACTGTGCTGCGCGCCGTGACACGCTTGACCACAGCGATTGATTCCTCGGCTGAAAGTTTTCCCGCCTCACCCATCATGCCCAGAATTGTCAGCCCCGTCGCACCCTGCGCGATATAGAAATCAACCATCCGGTCGACGCTGTCCCAATCCAGCGCGCCATCCGGCAAGAACGGTGTCACGGCAATGGTAAAGACACCTTTGGCGGATTCATCAAGCATGGCGCGATCTCCTCATAGTGGGGCAGAATATCTTCAGGTCGGGATAGCCCGTGTTGGGTCGTGTGTCACGCCTGTCATGGGCGCGATTGGCGCAGGTAGGCGTCCCAGATCGCGAGCGCGGGTTTGTCCTCTCCCGCAGATGTCTCCAACCCCGTGTGCACCCAAGCCTTGGCGATTTCGCGTAACGCAGCGGGCAATCGGCGTAGGCCGGGCTCAAAGTCGATGGCGACCCAGTTGACGACGAAGGGAAAATCATTTGCCACCGCATGGGCCAGAAGACCACCGACAAAGCGTGCTTGGTCGGCTTCGCTGGCGGGCAAGCGCAGGCCAAAGATCCGTACCGGTTGCGACATTGCGCCGGATTCCGCAATGGCGATGGGTTTGCCAAAGCGTCTGGCGACGTCGAAATAATCCGCCTCCATCGGGTTGGGGTGCAATGTGCCATAGCGGTACGTGCTGAGCGCAAGCAGATCGCTTGACTGCATCAGGGTTGCCACGCCGGGTCGTTGCAGAGCGAGGTTCGGCTTGGCGCCATCCTCGATCCCGCGCAGATGTTCATATTGCACGGTCGTAAAAACCGGGAGCGACGGATGGCGAAGCTTGATCTGCTCATAGACAGCGGCGTTGAGTGACACATAGTCATCCCAGAGTGCAGCAGCGTTGCTGATCACCACATTTGCCTCGATCCCGATGGCGATGTAGTCTGGTTCGAAGGCCGCAACCACGCGCCGGACGTAATTGGTATAGGCGGCGATGACCGCTGGATCATCCAGCGCCCGGTCTTGCCAGCTTGCAGGAAGTGGGCGGTTGTCCCCATCTGCCGTCCATGCCGGGGCGAGGCCGTTGCGTTCAAAATTGAGCGGTGTCACAGCCACAAACACCTTGGCACCGGTCGGCGTGTTGGCCTGCCGATAGGCCCAGTCATTCTGCAGATGCGCGGGAAAGGTCGTATTTGCTGCGGCTTCATCCCAAGGAATCCCACCGTCGAAGTGATGTGCAATCAGGTTCGCATGGTCGCCGATGAACCCGTAAGTCCGGGCGAGGCCTGCTGCGTTGAAATCAACCGGCCAGGGGGTAAAGCCCATTGCGGTCCGGTGCGGACTGACGGTTTGGGGTGTGACGACCGGCGGCTCTTGCGCCGAGGAGGATATATCTGCCGCAGCGCAACCAATGATCAGCAGTGTCAAAAGCGTTGAGAAGATTTTCAAGAAGGGCACAAATCAATATCCTTTCATAATTGCTTCTTATTTATGTGGCGCGGTCAGCGCTCAATAGGCCCGACCCATTATCCTGTTTGTGCCATAGGTGACCCTGCGTGGCTTTGGCCCAGGGCAATCTGGGCGAGGGCCATGGCGGCGGCGGCTTGACAGGGTTCGACCACGGGCAGGCCGGTCTCTTGTTCCAGTGTGGCGCGGTAATGCGCCATGCCTGCGCATCCCATGATCAGCACATTCGCGCCATCCTTGTCCCGCAAACGTTTGCCGGTGGCGATCATGGCAGCAAGGCTTTTGTCCGGATCGGCAAGGTCGGCAACCCCGAGGCCAAGCGCGCGGTCACCGGCCAGCCGGTCCAGCACACCCATCGCGCCAAAGGCCCGCAAGTGGCGTGGGATTGACGCGGGCAGGATTGCGATGACGCCAAAGCGCTGCCCGAGGGTCAGCGCGGTCATCACGGCGGCCTCCTGAATGCCCGCGACGGGCAGGGCGGTTTGATCACGCAGGGCATGCAGCCCCGGATCGCCGAAACAGGCGATGACATAGCCTGCCGCGTCGGTCTGTGCCGCCGCAAGCTCCAGCATGGGCGCGATGGTCAGATTGGCCTGCCTTTGGTTTTCGATTCCGGGTGGCCCTTCGGAAAGCGTGAGGCACCGGATCGGCGTTCCGAATATGCGCAGCGGATCAAGCGCGCGTTTGATCCCGTCAGTGACGGTCTGGGAGGAATTGGGATTGATCACAATCAAGGTTTTACTGGTCATGCACCCTCACGCGTGGCGGACTGGATTTCGATTTGATAGCCTTCGGGGTCGTTGAAGACAAAGGCGCGGATGCCCAAGGCGTCATTGACAAAGAGGTCGGACAGGTTGGCCAGACCTTCTTTTTGCGCGTAGGCATGCCACGCATCCACATCGGGCACACGGATACAAAGCTGCACAGGTTTGACCGCCTGCCATTTGTTCATGCCCCGGCTTTCATCGACCAGCCCCACATGCGCGCCTGTGCAGATCCGGTAGATTTTGCACCAGCCTTGGTCAATGGCGAGTGGCAGCCCGAGGATATCTTCATAGAACGCCATCGCAGTGGGCAGGTCGCGGTAATAGAGAAAGGTGATGGCAAGCGTGTTCGGGGCGTCGGGACGGGGCATGCGTGATCCTCAGGTCAGCGGGGCAGTCGGTGAGACAGCAAGCGCGGGGCGGTCTATCTTGCGGCCATTGCCGGGCGTTGTCGTCAGGGCACCGTCTGTCACAATCCGCGCCCCCCGCAGCCAGACATCCGTGGGCCAGCCGGTGACGGTGCGGCCCACCCACGGATTGTAGCCCACATTGTCATGCAGGTCGTTCGCGCCGTAGGTGACCGTCTTTTCAGGGTCCCAAAGGGTGATATCGGCCTGCATCCCGACCGCAAGAGCCCCTTTGTGCGGCAAGCCGTAAATTTCGGCAGGGGCGGTGGCAGTGAGGCGGACAAAGGCCTCGGGCCCGCCACGGCCCTTGGTGACCATCGCATCAAACATCAGAGGCAGGCGGGTTTCCAGCCCGGGAAGCCCGTTTGCGATCTCGTGGAACCCTGCGTCAGGTCCGGCAGAGAGTTTGCCGCTTTCGTCAAAACGGTAAGGCGCGTGGTCGGAAGAGACGATTTGCAGATCACCCTCCAAAAGAGCGGCCCAGAGCGCCTCTTGATCCGCCACCTGCCGTTGCGGGGGGGAGCACATCCATTTTCCGCCCTCCAATCCGGGTTGGCGCAGGATGTCCTCGGTCATGAACAGGTAATGGGGGCAGGTTTCCGCCCAGACCGGCGCGCCGCGTGCGCGGGCGCTGCTGACGGCGGCGGCACCTTCGGTTGTCGAGATGTGAAAGAGCATTACCGGCTGCCCCAGATATTCGGCAAAGCGGCAGATCCGTTCCACCGCCTCGATCTCGGCCATGCGCGGGTGTGAGGCTGCGTGGAAATGCGGGGCGGTCTTGCCTGCGGCAATGAGTTCAGATTTCGCCTGCGCGATGATGGCATCGGTTTCGGCGTGAACACAGACCAATGCGCCATGCGCGCGGGCTTGGGACATCACGGACAGGATTTGCGCGTCGGAGAGTTGGATGTTGTAGGTGGTAAAGACCTTGAGGGACCGGTTGCCTGCGCCGATCAGCGCGGCAAGATTATCCGCAAAGTCGGAAACGCCGGTGTCAGTGACCGTTATATGAAACGCATAGTCGATCATCGCACCGCGTGTGGCGCGGGCGCTATAGTCGGCCACGGTTTGTGCCAATCGCTCGCCTTTGGCCTGGGCGGCGAAAGAGATAACGCTTGTCGTGCCCCCAAGGGCAGCCGATCTTGTGGCGGTCTCGAAAGTGTCGGCGTTCATCACACCCATACCGGACATTTGCTCAATATGGGCATGCGGGTCGATGCCCCCGGGCATGACGTATTTTCCCGCGGCGTTTACGGTCGTTTTCGCAGGCGCAAGATGCGTACCTATGGCAGCGATATTTTCCCCGCGCACGGCAAGATCACCTGTCACCACACCGGCCGGTGTCACGATCCGGCCGCCTGTGATCAGTAAATCGAACGGGTCGGACATGGGGCGCCTCCTTGCGGTGTGTTGGGGCTATGTTGCCCCTCGCACCGCAAGTTCCGCAAGTCCCTTAGTCGTTTCGTATTTTGTTGTGCTTGTATTTCAGATCACGCACAGAGGCGCGCCCGATCATATGCGCGCCGATTGGTGCTGTCAGCATCAAGAAGATGATTGTGGCGATGACGCGGGCGGTGATTTCGGTCTCGGCCAGATAGATCGCACCGCCGATCAGGATCAGACTACTGCCTAGCACACCTGCCTTTGTCGAAGCATGCATGCGGGTCAGCACATCAGGCAGGCGCAAGACGCCAATCGCGGCGACGAGGGCAAAGAAACCACCCAACAGCAGGAAAATACCGATGATGACGTTAATCATTGATGTTCTCCGTTCTCGCGGGCATCGCGGCGTTCAGCAAAACGGGCAAGCGCGACGGTGGCCAAGAAACCAACCAGCGCAAGCACGAGAGCGACGTCAAGCAATGCGGGCTCGCCGGTTCCGACGAGAACGACACCACAGACCGCGATAATTGACACAGTCATCATATCAAGCGCCACCACGCGGTCGGCGAGTGTGGGGCCTTTGGCCAGCCGGATAAAGGCGATGGCGAGCGACAGCATCACCATCACGAAACTTGCGTAGATCGCGAGATCCAGAAATGCAGCGGAAGTCATGCTTCGAATACCTCTTTGACCATCCGTTCCATGCCGTTCTTCAGACTTGCGATCACCGCATCAGGGTCATCAGCAAACATCGCATGGACAATCAGTGTTTTGCGGTCGGGTGTCACATCAAGCGACAGCGTGCCGGGGGTGAGCGAGATCAGGTTGGTGACGAGCAGGATCTCGATGTCGGACTGCACATCCAGCGGCATTTCGAGAATTTTGGGGTTGCTGTAATCGGTGGGAGTCAGCACGTCATAGGCGACGCGGATGCTTGAGACGCAGAGATCATAGATGAAATATAGCGCCAACCGCACGATACGGTAGGCCCGCAAATAGTAGCCGTTTGGCCCGCCCAAGAGTGGTTGCGCGATCCAGAGTGTCACAAAGCCCACGACAAAACCCGCAACCAGTTGGAACAGGGTCAGGCTACCCCAAAGTGACGCCCAGATGACTGCCAGCAGCAGGTTGAGAAGAAACAGGTTCATCACATTTCTCCCAGCACAGTTGTAATATAAGCAGTCGGGTCGAGCAGTTGCACAGTCGTGCGCTCGGCAAACTGGACAAAGGGTTCGGGGTTCAGACCGATAAAGATCGTCAGCGCCGCGAGACCTGCGACAGGAAGCAGTTGCGCCCATTTATGCTCAAGGTTTTGCAGTTTCGGGTCAAGACCATCCGGATGCGGTTTCCAAAAGGCCTCTGCCCAGATTTTGGTCATCGAATAGATCGTCATCAGACCTACCGCCAGTGCGATGAAGGCAACAAACCACATCTCGACATCAAGGCTTGCCTTAACGATGATGTATTTCGCCCAAAATCCTGACAGTGGTGGAAAACCGGCCAGAGAGAAGGCAGGGATCAGGAACAGGATCGCGAGGAACGGGGCCGATTTATAGAGGCCCCCGATCCGGTAGACTTCGGTGCCACCGGTCAACCGCTTGGCGATGCCTGCGATCAGGAACAGGTTCGCCTTCACGATGATGTGGTGCACCAGATAAAAGACCGCACCCGCCAGCGCCAGCGGTGTCATCAGCGCCAGTCCCAACACCATATAGCCGATCTGGCTGATGATATGGAACGACAGGATCTTGCGGAAGTCCGATTGCGCGGCCGCACCCAGAACACCGATCACCATGGTCAGACAGGCGACCCACAACAGCACTGTGTGCGTAAAGCCGATGTCGTGGTCAAAGACCAGCGTGAACATCCGGATCAGGGCATAGACCCCGACCTTGGTCAGCAGGCCCGCGAAGACAGCCGAGACTGAAAAGCTGGGCGTGTGATAGGCGGCGGGCAGCCAGAAGAAGAGCGGAAAGACCGCCGCTTTCACCCCGAAAGCCACCATGAACATCATCGCGACGACCGTCAGCAGGCCTTGGTTTTCGATGTCTTCGACCTTCAGCGCGAGATCGGCGAAATTCAACGTGCCTGTCATGCCATAGAGCAAGCCAATGCCGGTCAGGAACAGGATCGTCGAGATGAGGTTCAACGCCACGTATTTCACGCCGCCGTCGATCTGTTCTTTACCGCCGTTCAGGATGAGAAGGCCGAAGGATGCGATCAGCATGACCTCGAACCAGACGTAGAGGTTGAAAAGGTCGCCTGTCATAAATGCGCCGGTCACACCCGCGAGCAGCAGCTGGAACAGCGCGTGATAGCCCAGTTTCGCTTGCCGCTCTGTGATGTCACCCAAAGCGTAGATCGCGACAGCAAAACCAGTGATGGCTGTAATCAGGACCATGACTGCCGACAACAGGTCCGCCACCAGTGTGATCCCGAAGGGTGCAGGCCAATTGCCCATTTGCCCTACGACCACGCCAGCATCGAGCACCACAACCATGAGCGCGATTGAGGCAAGCAACCCGAGACCTGAGCCGATGATCGAGACCCAAGCGCCAACGGGATTAGACCGCAGCAGATAGGCAACAACCGCCGTTACAAAAGGAATGGCGAGGGGAAGTGTCAGATACCAACTCATTATTGGGGTTCTTTTGGTTCGGCGACGCGCATCTCGTCGGTATTCAGGGTGCCAAGGCTTTGATAAGCGCGGAAGGCTAGGATGAGGGCGAAGGCGAACAGCCCAAAGCCGATAACAATCGCGGTCAGCACCAGTGCCTGGGGCAGGGCGTTTGCCACAACATGCGCAGGCTCATCAAGCCCGTCGGGCACCAGCGGCGGCGCACCCGGTGTCAGACGGCCCGCCACGAAAATCGTCATGTTGGCCGCGTTTGACAACAAGATCAGCCCAAACAGGAACCGCAGCAAGTTTCGCGACAACATCAGATAAACCGCAGAGGCAACCAGAATACCGATCAGGATCGAGAGGAGCTGTTCCATCAGACCGCCTCCTCCAATGCAAAGGTGATCGACAAGACGGAGCCTAGAACCACGAGATAAACGCCGATATCAAAGATAAGTACCGTCGAAAGCGGCAGGCCTTTTTCTGTCTCGGTCGCGCCGATGAAAAGCCATTGTCCGGTGAAAAGCGCATCGCCCCAGAACACGGCCATCAGGCCCGCGATCAGGGCGATGCCAAGCCCTGCGCCTGCGATGTCGTTCGGATCAAAGCGCAACGCTTTGCGGGCATCCGCTGTGCCAGAGGCAATGGCATAGACCACGAAACCCGTCGCGGCGATCAGCCCTCCGATAAATCCGCCACCCGGCGCGTTGTGTCCGCGCAGCATCATATAGGCGGAAAACACCAAAAGCAGGACAACTTGCAGCCGCGCACCAGCGCGCAGAATGACGGAGTTCATCGCTTTTCCTCCTCGGGCTTGCTTTTGAGCATGGCAAAGATGCCGATCGCGGCGATCAGGACGACCGCGATTTCACCGAATGTATCCAGCGCACGGAAATCTACGAGGATCACGTTGACGATGTTTTGGCCAAACGCCTGCGGATAGCTGGCTGTTTCAAAGAATGTGGTCAATTCGCGATCAACCGGGCCGGCGGTGACCTTAAGCAGGATGATCGTTGTCACAACACCCAGACCAGACGCAATGAACGCGTCAAGCCAGCGCTTGCGCAGCGGCTCCACGCTGAGACTGGGCAATTTGAGTGCAGCCGCAGCAAAAAGCACCACGACAAGCGTTTCGACCAGCAACTGCGTAATGGCAACGTCCGGGGCACTGTAGAAGATAAATACCATTGCCAGACTGATACCCACCACACCTAGACCCGCAAGTGCGGTGATACGCGAGTTGGTGACCAGTACGAGGATCGAGCCCGAAAGCACGAGCAAGAAGACCAGCCAATCCCAAAGCTCGACCTGCGGGAAATCCAGTGCAGGCGTACCTGTGCTGCGCAAAAACAGCGTGACGGCGAGCGCGGCGAGCGCGGTGCCGAAGGTCGCAACCATGTAATGGTAAAGCACACCGGTCTGGATCACGCGAGTCAGGGCCTTGGACCCCGAGGCAATCCCCGCCATCAGGTTGTCCCATCCGTTGTCGAACTTGGGGCTACGCTCTGTCAGGTTGATCAAGGCCGCGCGGAGTTTGTTTGTAGCGGCATAGATGGCAAAGCCCAAAGCAAAGGTTGCGATGCTGAGGAACAGGGGCAGGTTCACGCCAGCCCATAATTTGAGCTCCTTGGCGGGTTCGGCATCGCCGATTATCGAAGCGACTGTCGGATTTACCAGCATTGTGGCAAGCGTCTGAGGGAAAATCCCAAAGAATGCACCAAGGGTGGCCAGCACAACAGGGCCGACCAGCATCGGCCATGGCGCCTCTTTGACGCCTGCGATCGGCGCGCCGGATTTGCTCCAGAAGGGGCGGAACGCCACGATCCCTGCAATCGCCACCATCAGGGCGCTGGCGATCAGGAAAGCGCCCGCGACAAAGAACGGTTCGCTGTCCACCGCAATGGCACCGGCGTATGACAATTCTTTGGCGATAAAGCCAAGGAAGGGCGGGAACCCTGCCATCGAGAGTGCCGCAACGCCGGCCGCTGCAGCTGTGACGGGCATCGCGCGGGCCATGCCGAAAAGCTTGCCCGCCTCGCGCGTGCCGGTTTGTGCATCCAATATGCCAACCACAAGAAAGAGTGCCGCTTTGTAAAGCGAGTGCACGATCAGAAATGTCGCGGCAGCTGTGATCGTGTAGCTGCTGTTATTGCCCAAGAGCAATGTCAACGCACCAAGCGCCATGAGCGTTGTATAAGCCAGCGCCATTTTCAGATCGGTTTGCCGCAGCGCCATGACGGAGGCAAAGACCATCGTCACGGCACCGGCAATTGTCAGCGCCCAGAGCCAAAGGTCCGTGCCGCTGAGCGAAGGATGTGTGCGTGCCATCAGATAGACGCCCGCCTTTACCATCGTCGCAGAGTGTAGATAGGCGCTGACAGGAGTGGGGGCCGCCATCGCGTTGGGAAGCCAGAAATGAAAAGGCATTTGCGCGGATTTCGTAAAGGCGCCGGCCAAAACCAAGAGCACGATCGGCAAGTACATGACGCTTTCGGTCAGCACACCGGGCATGGCGTTGATCTCGGACATCTCGAATGTGCCTGCGGTGGTGCCAATCAGGATGACGCCCGCCAACAGCGCCAGACCACCGATGCCTGTCATCATAAGCGCCTGCAGGGCTGAGCGGCGCGCTTTGGCCGTATCATGGCTAAAACCGATCAGCAGATAGGAGGTAATCGTCGTCAATTCCCAAAAAACGAACAGGGCCAACAGGTTGTCTGAAATCACCAGACCGATCATCGCCAGCATAAAGCTGGTCAAGAAAAGCGAGAACCGCGCCTGATGTATATGGCCCGCTAGATAGCGGGCAGAATACAGCATCACCAAAGCGCCAATTCCGGTGATCAAAAGTGCAAAGGTCAGGCTAAGCCCGTCAATATAAAAGCTGACGTTCACCCCAAGGCTTGGCACCCATTCCCAGACAAACCGCAGCGTATCGCCGGACGCGATGACGGGCACCATCTGCGCGAACCAGACAAAAAGACTGCCAGCAATGACGACAGGAAGAAGGCCAGCGGGTGTCATCCAGCGGGAGGGCGTTGATATATCCAATGTTTTATCCGGTCAGAATCTATTCACTGCGTGTCACGATGTAGCTGTTCAAGCGTCAGAAGCAACAAGATTGATGGAGGATGCCGACGTCGCGAGGCTGCAATCGCTCGTCTCGCCGCGAACGACGCCTGTGTTTTGAAATCGCTTCATCCTACCTTTTGGCCTGTTACGAAATGCAACTTATGCAAGTCCTTGCAGGCGCGTCCCTTTTCGTCCCTGACTGCGACTGGATGTAGCAGCAATAATATTATAAGGAAGTCAATGATATCGAAAATTTTGATAGGAAATTCCTATCAAAAGGAGGGCAGATGAACAAATTACCCAGTATGCTGCAGATCCGCTATCTGGTGGCGCTGTCCGAGACGCGCCACTTTCGCAAAGCGGCCGAGACAATGGGGATCAGTCAGCCTTCACTCAGCTTGCAGATCGGTAATCTGGAAAAGCTTTTGGGTATGCGTCTTGTCGAACGGGGGCGCGGGCCCGTCACGCTGACGCTGGAGGGTCGCGAGGTGGTCGCGCGGGCGTCACGTATCCTGCATGAGGTGCGCGGGATCATGGATTTGACGACGGCACTTCAGACAGGGTTGAGCGGCACCATCCGGCTGGGCACGACACCAACGATCGGTCCTTATCTGATGCCGTTTGTGGTTGAAGGGTTGCATGCGAAATACCCCGACTTGCGGCTTTATATCCGCGAGGTTGCCTCGCGCGACCTGCGTGGTGAGCTTTTGGCAGGAAGCCTTGATGTCATTCTCACACAATTACCCGAAGGTGGTGTCGATCTCTTCACACAACGTCTCTTTCGCGAACCTTTGCTTCTGGCGCTGCCGGATGACCACGCCTTGGCAGCAAAAGCCGAAGTGACCGAAGCCGACTTGCTGGACCTGAATGTTCTCTCATTGGGGCCGGACTATGCCATGCATGCCCAAATTGTGGCGTTATGTCAGCAACATGGCGGGGTTATCGCGCGTGATTACGAAGGCACGAGCCTTGATGCAATTCGTCAGATGGTGGGGATGGGCATGGGCGTGGCCCTTTTGCCGCGGCTTTATGCATGGTCTGAAATTGATAGCAGATCGAGCAATGTCACCGTGCGCCCGTTCCGGCGCAGTTCGGTGACGCGGTCGATCGGTCTGGTGTGGCGACGGGCGGCGAATGCAGGGACGTTCGAGCGGCTTTCGGATGTGATCCGGAATGCAGCGCGCACCCATCTTCAAACCGGGCAATCGCCGATTATTCTGGATTAGGGGTTGGCGCTGGCTAGCCGCGCCAGCTCCGGACAGGGCCACAATCCATGTGGACAAAGTTGGACCCGTTATACCGGCCAACGCCGCCCGCACGACAGGCAATTGCTGCATTTGCCATTTGTACCGTAGACCTGCTGGTCAGGCGCAAATCGGCGGCCTGACCGCGCATATGCAAAGAATTGCGTGCCACACCGCGGCTGCCCGAGCGGAGCATCTGGTTTGTCTGCGGTGAACGATAGCCGGACAGAAGAAGGTAGGGTTCGGTGGTTTCCATCAAATTCAACGCGGCCGACATGATGTCGATTGTACGCAGATCCATCTGCACGGCTTCGCCGGTGCGCCAGTCGCGCATGTGCAAGTTAATTTCGCGGACAGCTTCGGCGATATATTCGCCCTCAATCCAGTAGATCGTATCAAGCCGTTCACCTGTACGGCCGGAATGCATACCGATCCGGCGCACATCGCCTGCACCACGCAAGAAACCCGCCGCATTGGAATATGTTGGTGCTGCTGCAATGGCCGTTGCCGCAAAGGCACCTAATAGTCCGCGCCGGGTGAACCCAGAGGAGTTTGTCTTTGTCATATGTTTCGCGCCTGTCCCGTCGCTCGACTTAATTGCCAATCTTTTTATGGGCTTGCGCCCTCATCTCCCCAGATGTGCCAATCGTATCGCACATTTCGAATCGATGACCAAGACCTCTTTAGGCATTTGTGCTTAACAAGTGGGAAATTGGCGAAATTTCGCGCATTTGCGGCTTTGGGGATTCAAGGTCACAGTGCGGGGCTGCAACGGTGCAACACTTTGCAACCGCATGAATGGCGCGCGCTTTTGTCAATAGACACAAAATCGGGTAAGGATATGCATACTTTAGAGCTCACTTTTCAAAGTGTAATGTAAGCCATTATTTATTGAGGGACTGAAACGCGATGTCTCATGCCATTTTGCCCCAGCACCGTTTGCGCACCGTGTTGCCAACGATTATTGCCGTGTTTGTTTTTTTCTTTTCTGCCCCCCATGCCCAGGCGCAGGTCACCGAATTCCGGCAGGCTGTGGCCGAGGCAGCATCGAATGACCCCGATTTGCTCAGCTTTTACCGCGAGCGCGGGTTTGATGGCATTTGGAGCACGCGGGAAGACCGCAACCGCCGCAACGCTTTGCTGGCGGCGTTCAATAGCGCTGGCGACCACGGCCTGCCAAGCGACCGGTATGATGCGGCAGGTCTGATTGACCAGCTTGAGGCTGCAGCGACCCCGCAACAGCAGGGCCGGCTGGAAGTCGAACTTTCGCGCCAGTTTCTGGACTATGCCCGTGATATCCAGACAGGTCTGCTCACGCCGTCACGGATAGACTCGACGATCGTCCGGCAAATTCCGCTGCGTTCGCGGTTGAGCACAATGCGGGCTTTCGCCCAATCCAACCCTGCCGCGTTTCTGCGCGCATTGCCGCCAAGCGCGCCTGAATACACACGTCTGATGTCCGAAAAGATGCGGATGGAACGTCTGTTGGCTGATGGCGGCTGGGGCCCGACAGTGCCGGGGCAGAAATACGAGCGTGGCGATAGCGGTGCCGGTGTTGTGGCCCTGCGTAACCGCCTGATCGCAATGGGCTATCTTGAGCGGACGACGACCCAATCCTATGACGATGCGATTTTCGGCGCGATCACCCGGTTTCAGGATGCCCATGGCCTGGCCATTGATGGCACCGCAGGTCCGGGCACGCTTGCCGAGATCAACAAGCAGCCCGAAGAGCGTCTGCAGTCGATCATCGTGGCAATGGAGCGCGAGCGCTGGATCAACCGTCCGCGGGGCGAGCGTTATATCTGGGTGAACATCACGGATTTCACCGCCAAGATATTCGACAACGGTGTCGAGACGTTTTCGACCCGCTCGGTTGTGGGCGCGCGTGACCGCGACCGTATGACGCCCGAGTTTTCGGATGTAATGGAATTTATGGTCATCAATCCAAGCTGGTATGTGCCACGTTCCATCATCACCAAGGAATACCTGCCCCAGTTGCGGGCAAACCCGAATGCAGTGCGCAACCTGGTTATTACCGATCGTAATGGCCGTGTGGTTGACCGTAACAGCGCCGATTTCAGCGGGTATACCGAAACGAACTTCCCTTATTCCATGCGCGAGCCCCCAAGTCAGGGCAATGCATTGGGGTTGGTGAAGTTCATGTTCCCGAACCGCTACAACATCTATCTGCACGACACCCCCTCCAAGAGCCTCTTTGGCCGCGAGGTTCGCACCTATAGCCACGGTTGTGTGCGTCTGGCCGATCCGTTCGATTTTGCCTATGCCTTGCTTGCCAAGCAGGTCGGCAACCCCGAAGAGGTGTTTCAGGCACATCTGCGCACCGGTCGGGAACGCCGCGTCGATCTTGAGGCACCCGTCCCGGTCCACATAATCTATCGGACGGCCTTTGTGCCTGCGGACGGGCGTGTGCAATTCCGCCGCGATGTTTATGGCCGTGACGGACGTATCTGGAACGCGCTTGCGCGGGAAGGGGTGGCTCTTCGCGCCGTTCGCGGGTAAATCTGGCCCCGAAATAATACGCCCGGGGGCAGAATGGCACATCGTGTAAAAGATATCGCTGCGGCGCTGGGGGCCGATGCCTTTGGCGCCGTTGAGCTTTTGGTCAATGGCGCTTCCGAACCCGCAAGTGCGGGCCCCGATGATCTGGCACTGGCCATGAGCCCTGCCTATGGCGCGGCTTTGGGGCAAGGACGGGCGCGCGCCGGAGTTGTCTGGCCTGGTGCCGATTGGCAGGCCTTGGGGCTGGAGGCCGCGATCATCGCACCGCGCGCACGGCTTGCGATGGCGCATCTGACGCAGATGCTGGACGCTGACCTGCCACGCACAGGGATCAGCCCACAGGCGGCGATTGATCCCTCGGCCCAGATCGGGGCCAATGTGACCATCGGGGCCTTCTGCGTGATCGGTGCGGATGTTGTCATCGGCGAGGGGGCGTGGATCGCCGATCAGGTCAGCATCGCGCCGGGCGTGCAGATTGGTGCGGCGTGCCAAATTCACGCGGGCGTGCGCCTGCAACGTGGCGTGCACCTTGGTGCGCGCGTGATCCTGCACCCCAATGTGGTGATTGGCGGGGACGGCTTTTCCTTTGTGACAGCGGAACCTTCGAACGTTGAGAAGGCGCGCGAGACGTTGGGCGAGGCTGCGATGGACGCGCCTGACGATCCCACATGGCACCGGATTCATTCACTGGGTGGTGTGGTGATCGGCGATGATGTGGAAGTGGGCGCCAATGCCTGCATTGATGCAGGCACGATCCGCCCCACACGGGTGGGCAATGGCACCAAGATCGACAGCCTCGTGCAGGTTGGCCACAATGTGATTGTGGGCGCGCATTGTCTGCTATGCGCGCAGGCCGGTGTCGCCGGGTCCACGGTGATCGGCGACCGTGTGGTTGTGGGTGGCAAAGCCGGGATCGCGGATAATCTCAAAGTCGGAGACGATGTGGTCTTGGGTGGCGGCAGCGTGGTGCTGTCCAATGTCCCTGCGGGACGCGTGATGATGGGCTATCCGGCCACCAAAATGCAGGTCCATATCGAGAGCTACAAGGCCCTGCGCCGTTTGCCGCGTATCCTGCGCGATTTGGCGCAGCGTTAATTGCCTGTTTCAAATTGCTGATAGAATGACTACATCCCCGCCAAGCAACATGGGTGTGAAAAGATGAGCATCAAAGATCAGGTGATTGCAATCATAGCCGAACAGGCAATGCTGGAACCGTCCGATATCCAGATGGAGAATACGCTGGAGGATATCGGCATCGACAGCCTCGGGCTTGTCGAGAGCATTTTTGCGATCGAAGAAACCTTTGATATTTCCGTTCCCTTCAACGCCAATGACCCGACAGCCGGTGATTTTGATATCTCGTCTGTCGCGGCAATCGTAGCGGCGGTCGAAAAGCTGAAGTCCGAGCAGGCCGCCTGAATGCGGCGTGTCGTCATCACTGGGGCGGGGACGATCAATCCGCTGGGGTCTGACATGCCCAGCACACTTCTGGCGATGCAGGAAGGGCGCTGTGGCATTGGCCCGCTCGAGATCGCGGACGTGGACCGTCTTGCGATCCAGATCGGCGGACAGATCAAAGGCTATGATGAAGCGGCTCATTTCAACCGCCAGCAAATTGCGCTTTATGACCGCTTTACCCAATTCGCACTTCTGGCCGCGCGCGAGGCGATAGGTCAGTCCGGCCTCACATTTTCAGGTGAGTTGGCAGATCAATCCGGTGTCATCTTTGGCACATCGGGTGGCGGGCTGAACACGCAGGACGAAAACTACCGCGCCGTCTATGAGGCGGGCAAGAACCGCGTGCATCCCTTTATCGTTCCGCGCCTGATGAATAACGCCGCCGCAAGCCACGTGTCGATCGAATGGAACCTGCGCGGCCCGACCTTTACGGTCGCCACTGCCTGTGCCTCCTCAAACCACGCGATGGGGCAGGCCTTCAACATGGTGCGTTCCGGCATGGCCAAAGTCATGGTGACAGGCGGTTCCGAGGCGATGCTGTGCTTCGGCGGGATCAAGGCCTGGGAAGGGCTGCGCGTGATGTCACGCGACGCCTGCCGCCCGTTTTCGGCCACACGCAGTGGCATGGTGCAGGGCGAGGGTGCGGCGGTCTTTGTTTTTGAGGACTATGCGCATGCGCGGGCCCGAGGTGCAGAGATCCTTTGCGAAGTGGCGGGTTTCGCGATGTCTTCTGATGCTTGCGATATCGTGATGCCGTCCAAGCAGGGGGCTGCCCGTGCCATTGAAGGTGCGCTCCGGGACGCAAAACTCTCCAAGGATTCTGTTGGCTATATCAACGCCCATGGCACCGGCACTGCGGCCAATGACAAGACCGAATGTGCCGCTGTTGCGGATGTGTTTGGCGCACATGCCGACCAGTTGATGATATCGTCTACCAAATCCATGCATGGGCATTTGATCGGGGGCACTGGTGCGGTCGAGTTGATCGCCTGCATCATGGCACTGCGCGACGGGATTATTGCGCCGACGATTGGTTATGAAGAAGCTGATCCTGAATGCGCGCTGGATGTGGTGCCGAATGTGGCACGTGAGGCGCAGGTGGATGTCGTCTTGTCCAACGCCTTTGCCTTTGGCGGTATGAATGCAGTGATCGTGCTGCGCAGGCATTGAGCGGCGGATCTGCCGCGCAATGCCTGATAAGTGGTTGGTTATTCGGGGCTGGTTTGTGACGATGACGTAAAGCCGGCGGTAAAGCCCCTCAGCGATACATCCAGCACAACCTCTGCGTCGGGTGCTGCCGCAGGCACCAAACGGACCGTCGCGACCGAGCCGCGCTTGAACTGATCGACTTCAGCCTCTGTAAAGCCGATCCGCGCCACACAGCCCGCGCGATTGCAGAACGTAAAGGGATAGCGGCGCGCGTTCTGCCCATCCACAGCGATTGTCAGTTGTTCTGTCAGAAGCGTCTCGAGCGGGACAACCACAGTGGCCCCTGCTGCGGCGCGCTGGCCCTCGGGAAGCGGGAAAAGGTTGAATTCGGCCACGGCCACCCCGTCTTCATTGGTCAGAAGTTGATAAAGGTTGCAGGGATCGCGCGCGCCTTCCTCAGCCTTGATACAGCGCAGGGCCCAGTCCCCGAAAACCTCACGCTCGTAAGGCTCGCCGACTTGCGGGCCAAGCGGTTCACCCAAGGCTAGCCCGTCTTCAGCAGTGGGTGCTGCCTCGTCTGTTGTCTCTTGTGCCAGTGCCATGCCGGGATGAGCCAGAAAGGCGGCCAAAAGGGCGGATTTCAATAGACTGCGCATAGATTTGTTCCTCATTCGCTTTTGGGCGGCTTAACATGGGGCGGGCGGGGTGTCAGGGGCAAAAACCTGTGACTGCGCTGGCTTCCGCTCACAATTTCGGGTGCCAGAAAAGAAGAAGGGCCCCGAAAGGACCCCGCTTCATGTTCTCCCTGTCGGACTTGGCCGACTAATTGGACTGAAGCTACGAAAACCGAAAGTGACCGTCAACAGCAAAAATTTGACGGTTTGGTGAGGACTGTTGTTTCCCTACGCCACAGAAAAAAGCCGTGCCCGAAGGCACGGCCAGTCAAACAGGGAGGACGTATGCAAAAATGCCAATCTCTGACACGATCGCGCGCTTTAAGGTGGCACGATTTGGTTAACGATGTATTTTGACTATTAAATTTATGCAGGGAAGGCTGATATGTCTGAGAGTATCTTTATTGGTGGCGGTGGTGAGGACTACGGCGCACCCCAAATGCTTTTACTGGATAAGGCCAACCGGCACGGTCTGATCGCAGGGGCGACGGGCACCGGCAAGACAGTGACTTTGCAGATCATGGCCGAAGGATTTTCAGCGGCAGGGGTGCCGGTGTTTCTGTCAGATGTGAAAGGTGATCTGTCCGGTCTGGCGCTCAGCGGCTCGGCCGATTTCAAACTGCACGCCCCCTTTATGGCGCGCGCCGAAACAATCGGGCTTGACCTGCAATACGACAGTTTTCCTGTCACCTTCTGGGATCTCTTTGGCGAAAAGGGCCATCCGATCCGCGCCACGATTGCAGAAATGGGGCCTTTGCTGCTGTCGCGCCTGATGGACCTGACCGATGTGCAAGAGGGCGTGTTGAACGTCGCGTTTCGGGTCGCGGATGATGAGGGTCTGCCGCTCTTGGATCTCAAGGACCTGCAGGCCTTGCTGGTTTGGGTCGGGCAAAACGCGCAGGCGCTGTCGTTGCGCTATGGCAATGTAGCGGCCTCCTCTGTGGGGGCGATCCAGCGGCAATTGCTGGTGCTGGAAAATCAGGGCGGCTCGGCCCTGTTCGGGGAACCGGCGCTTGATCTGGCCGATATGATGCGCACCCGCGATGACGGGCGCGGCGAGATCAACATCCTGGCCGCCGATCAGCTGATGGGCAGCCCGCGCCTCTATGCGACATTCCTGCTTTGGCTGCTGTCGGAACTGTTTGAAGAACTGCCCGAGGTCGGCAACCCTGACAAACCCAAGCTTGTGTTCTTCTTTGACGAAGCGCACCTGCTCTTTGACGACGCGCCCAAAGCGCTGGTCGATAAGGTCGAGCAGGTCGCGCGTTTGATCCGCTCCAAAGGTGTGGGCGTCTATTTCGTGACCCAGAACCCCGGCGATATTCCTGATGATGTACTGGGACAATTGGGCAACCGTGTGCAACATGCGCTGCGTGCCTTTACCGCCAAGGACCGCAAAGAGCTCAAGACTGCGGCGGAAACCTATCGCGATAATCCCGCCTTTGACACAGCGCAGGCCATCCAGGAGGTGGGCACCGGCGAGGCCGTGACGTCATTCCTTGATCGCAAAGGTATTCCGCAGGTGGTGGAGCGGACGCTGATCCGCCCGCCCTCGTCGCAACTGGGGCCGATTGATGAACCGACCCGCAAGGCGATTATGAGCATCTCGGACATGGCGGGCAAATACGACAAGACGCTGGACCGTGAGAGTGCGTTTGAAATCCTGAGCAAGCGGGCCGACGCAGCCGCGAAAGCCGCCGAGGAGGCCGAAGCCGAAGAGGCGCGCCTTGAAGAAAAAGAGCGCGAGTTCAAGGCGGCGCGGCGCTATGACGGGGGTAGCACGACACGCAAGTCATCGTCCCGTAAATCGTCAGATGAAGGTTTCGGCGGCGCTTTGGCGTCTGTTGTGGTGAAAGAGTTGAAAGGCACAACAGGCCGCCGGATCGTGCGCGGCATTCTGGGCGGGCTATTCAAGGGGCGGTAGGCCGTCGGGCTTTACTGCAGCTGCAGCCCAAGAAACAACACGGCCAAAGGTACCGGCGAGACCGCGATTGCAATCGTCAAAAAGACAAGGACTGGTGAGAATATTCCGCTCAGACCTGCGACCATCATGATCCCGCCGCCGCCGCCGATGATTGAATTTCCAGGCGTATTCACTGCAATCGCTAGGGCGATATAGCGGTACTTCAACCCGATGTGCACCGCACGTTTGGACTGACCGTCCAGCAGCATCGCAAGCCTGTCGTCGCCGGACAGCGGTGCGGCGCGGGCGACGAGGGCCGCGGCGCGTTGCATGTGGAGCAAGTTTAGGAAACGCTCCAGTGCGCCAATCGGAAGAAACCGCCCGATCGTATAGGCGAGCATCATTGAGGCGACGGTCGCCACATAGATCAGCGGAGCGATGCCAGGGCCAAAGGCCGCCAGCATCGCAATCCCAATTTCTGCACCTGGAACAAAGGGCAAGGCCAGCAATCCGATATAGGCCACTGCACCGAGCATGATGCTCCGATGGACCATCGCCTCGTTCCCGGGTCTGATTTCGAGGTTCAGTGCATCTTTGATCAAATGCACGCCCCAAGCAGCCAACACAAGAAAAGCGATCAGGATCAAAAACCGCACCACGAATTTCGTCGTGCTCGTACGTGATGGGTTCACAGGTGCGGCCTTATCCGGTGACGTTCGGATCAATAGGCGGCGTTGTCGATCCTTCAGCCGAGAAGCGGATCTGATGGTTCCAGTACCACCGCCGCGTCGTCCATGTGCCAGCAAGCTGCATCTGGTCTTCGGTCACGGTTCCGTACCAGACGACCGTATGCGGTGCGTCGGGGCAGCGTGTCGTGGCCGTAAAGTGGATCACATCATCAACCAGTTTCGTTTGGTAGTCGCTCCAACCGAAGTCGCAGTAAGTCTGGCAATTCACGGATTGAAACGTTCCGTCGCGAAAAACGAGCTCATCCAGCAAGACTGTGCCACTGTCGAGATCAACACCTTCAATAAAGTAGGATTGACCATCCAATATCTCACCCGCGGACCAATCACCCTCGGGCACGGCAAGATCTGCAATCTCGGGCTTCATGACTGTCATCGTTGCGGCACCGGTCCCCACCGTAGCCATGGCGATCGCTGCAACTTGTAGAATCTGACTCATAACGATCTCCGGTAAACACCTTGTGTCGCGCGTCGATAGATGCGGTTCGCATATTAGGATGATAATGGCAGGACCGCTCAGAACAAAGTAAATTCTCACGCGAATCATGCGCGTCGCGTATCGGACACCGACCTTGTACGCAAAACCAGCGTCATGCCCGTTTGTTGCGCAACACGAGATTTGAGGGCGCTAGCGGGCTGCGCCTGTCAAAGCTTCCTAATCTTCAGCGTCGCCAGCCGGTTTTCATCCTTGGCCAGTACCTCAAAGCGGAAGCCGTGGAACGAGAACACCTGACCTTCGACAGGGATCATCTGGGCCTCGTGGATGACCAGACCGGCGACGGTATTGGCCTCGTCATCGGGCAGGTTCCAGTCGTGGGCGCGGTTGAGGTCGCGGATCGTCATGCCGCCGTCAATGATATAGGCACCGTCCGAGGTGGCCTCGATCTGGTCCTCTTCATGGTCGTCGAATTCATCGGCGATTTCGCCTACGATTTCTTCAAGGATATCCTCCAGCGTGATCAGACCTTGCAGCGCGCCGTATTCATCCACCACCAGCGCGAAATGCGTCTTGCGCTTGAGGAAGTTACGCATCTGGTCATCAAGCGTCGTGGTGTCGGGCACGAAATAGGGGGGCATCGCGACTTTCATCACGTCAAAGGCCGCCAGGCCCGCCGCATCATCCCCGCCGCGCAGCAGCTTGTGCATCGCGCGCAGCAGGTCTTTGGCGTGGATCACGCCGACAATGTTTTCCTGTTCGCCACGATAAAGGGGCAGCCGCGTGTGGGGACTTTGTAGGATCTGCTCGAGGATTTCCTCTGGTGGCAGATCGGCGTCCACCATCTCGATCTGCGAGCGGTGCAACATGATTTCTTCGACCGCACGTTCATTGAGGTCCAGCGCGCCCAAAATACGGTCGCGGTCCTCTTTTTGCACGATCCCCTCGGAATGGCCCAGTGAGAGCGCACCTGCGATCTCTTCGCGCACGGCAAGGATATTGCTGTCTGGGTCCGTGCGCACACCAAACAGAAACAGCACACCGCGCACCAGATAGCGCACGGCAGCCACGATGGGCGAAAAGACAAAGACGATCACCGAAATCGGGCGCGCCACGCCGGAGGCCACGGTTTCGGGGTTGGTGATGGCAAAGGTTTTCGGAAGCACCTCGGCAAAGATCAGCACCAGAAGCGTCATGATCAAGGTCGCGGCAGCCACACCGTTCTGGCCGAACAGTTTGGTCAGGACGGCTGTCGCCAGCGATGTCGCTAGAATATTCACAACGTTATTGCCCAACAGGACAGACCCGATCAGGCGTTCGTTGTCTTCGGTAATCTTGAGCGCGCGTTCGGCCCCCTTTGAGCCTTTGTCAGCGGCGGAACGCAGTTTGCCCCGAGAGGCCGCTGTCAGCGCCGTTTCCGAGCCGGAAAAGAAGGCCGAAAGAACGAGAAGAATAAGAATGGCGCCAGCGGTCAACCAAAAGGCGGCGTCAAGAGAAGCGGTTTCCATCAGAGGCTTTCAAACAAGAACATCGTTGTTATGGGGGGTCTGGGCGTCAGCTTCAAGACTTGGCGCCTTTTGCAAGGGGATGATGGTCCAAAACAAGCGATTTCAGCCGCTCATCCAGCACATGTGTGTAAATTTCGGTCGTTGCGACATCGGCATGGCCAAGCATCGTCTGGATGGACCGCAGATCGGCCCCGCCCGCCAGCAGATGTGTCGCAAAGGCATGGCGCAGCGTATGCGGTGTGACCTTGGCTGGCGAGACGCCGCCGACAACAGCGAATTCCTTGATCAGCCCGAAAAACCGGTGCCGTGTCAGGTGCCCCGCCTTGCCGCGTGACGGAAAGAGGAATTTCGAGGGGGGGATCCCTTGCTTGCGCGCGGCCACTTCAGCCACATCGCGCTCTTTGAGATAAAGCGCCAAAGCATCGCGCGCCGAAGGTGACAATGGCACAAGACGTTCCTTGTCGCCTTTGCCGCGCACCAACAGCATGCGCGGATCACCCCGTGCAGCCGAAACCGGCAGGCTGACCAACTCGGTGACCCGCATACCCGTGGCATAGAGCAGTTCCATCAGGCAGGTGTTGCGCAATGCTTCGCGCGGGGTATTGCGCGCGGCATCCAGCAGCCTGTCGACCTCGGCAATCGAAAGTGTTTTGGGAAGACGCTGCGTGCGGCCGGGGCCTTTGATCTGGATGGCGGGGTTGTCGTCGCGCCACCCTTCCTCGAACGCAAAGCGGTAGAGTTGCTTGATCGCCGAAAGCCTGCGTGCCCGCGTGCTGTTTGCCAGCCCTTCATGTTCGCAATCAATCAGATAGCTTTCCACGTGATCGCGCGTCGCATTCGCGAAATGCAGCTTTTTGTGCGAAAGCCACGCGGCGAAATCCTGAAGATCGCGGGCATAGGCCAATTGCGTGTTTGTGGCCGCATCCAGTTCTGCCGCCTGCGCTTCCAGAAAGACCTGCACCCAACGCGCCATCGGTTGATCGGTTGGGGTCATGCCCTGCGGTCCAGCAACATCAATTGCAACGCAGCCCGGCGCGCCAGATCTTCCAGCCCCACCGCACGGAACAGCAAAAGCGCATCTGTGACGGATCGCAGATCACCCTCTGCGCCTTCAGCAAAAAGGGCAACTGCGCGCAACAGGGCCTCGCCCAACTGACCTGCGTCCACTTGGCTTTCCAATGCGGCAGGGAGCGGCGCGTTATCAAAGCCGTTCCGAATAGCGCGTGCTTGGGGTGAAGTGGCGCGCACTTCTTGCGGCAAGCCCTGCGCGATCCCGATCAGGAATGGATCGAAACCGGCACCGGTTGCCGCATTGGCGACCGATTCATAGTCTGGCGACAACAGACCCACTTCAAACGCGATCACGGCGGCTTCGCCGGACAAAGGCACATCCTGCAGCGCCGCGCCGTAGAGTTTGGCGAACTGCACTTCGACACGCGCCTGCTGCATCGCAGCCCAAGCCTCGGGCAGGGTGCGTGCCACGCGGGCAGGGTCATTCGCGGCCATCGCCGCATCAAAACGCTGGATTGCGGCAGCGCGATCCCAGATCCCGCCAGAGGCCGCGGGGGTGCGGGCGGTGTATTGTTTCAACAGGACATTTTCAGAAATGGCCCCCAAGCGGGCCAGACGCTCAGCCGCCTCAAGCTGGGCTTTCCAGGCGGTCGTCGGTTGCAGATCCGCATGGGAGAAGGCCAAGGGCAGGGTAGCGGTAATCAGTGGCTCGCCAATCGCGGCATGCATGCGGAATGTCAGCGGGCTGATGCGGGCAGGCGGCGTCAGCGGCGGCTCACCCTCGTAAAGCTCGGGGTCCAGAAAGCGCGACAAGAGCGCCTCTTCCTGCGGGTTGATATCGCCCAGCACGCGGTGTGTGTTCAATGACAGGGCCGCAGCAGGCCAGTCACCGGTGCGGGCAAGACAGAAGATACGCGCCGAAAATGTAGGTGCAATCGCAGGTGTGCTGCGCATGGCGTCGCAGGCGTAATCCTCGGTCCCCGTCAGCAACGCCACATCGAACCAGCGCCGGAACAGTGGTGCGGTATCGGGATCGGCCTGTTCAATCAGCGCTTGCGCGGGTTCCAGCGCGCCCATATCGAGGAGTTTGTCGACACGGGCGAGAAACAGCGCCCCTTCGCCATCCGCGCCACGCGGCGGATCGGCCTCGGCCAGCATCAGCACTTTGAGAAAGTCCTGCAAGGCCGGCACCGTATCAATACGCTCGGCGCGGACAAGATCAACCAGCACAACCTCATCGCTGGCGGCCCAAAGCGTCGCGGGCAGGCCGGTCACGTCGGAAGACAGCAGACCGATGGGGTCTTTGGAGGGGCGGTCCAATGGTGTCACCTGCACATCGGGCGAGGTGGCATCACCCACAGCAGGGGGTTCGTAGAGTGGCGTCGGCTCGACGCTGCGCGACAGCCATTCAATGGCGGACAGCGGTTCGTTTTGCCCGTCGCCTTGCGCGGACACCGAGGTTGCCGTCAGGCAAAATGCCAAACCAAATGCCTTAGTTTGTTTCCAGCGTAACAGGATAGTTTACCTCTTCTGAGGGGGCTGCGAAATCGGTCGGAAAAAAGAGAGGACCGATATAGGCATAGGCCACAAGGCCCAGACCCGTGATAATAATCAAAAATAAAACTGCCTTGATGAGCCGCCACATTGTCTGCCCCAATTCGTATATTGCCTCAATATGCGGGTTCTTGCCCGCTTGTTGAAGGGATTATATATGGCCTTTCGCGCAAGATCACGGCATTCATTCATTAAATTTTGCGTTCGGCAGAGGTTAGCCGACAAGAAAGGCAGTATTGCGATGGCCGAAGGGCAGTCCTATCACCTCAAACGGACCATTGTTTTGGTGGGCATGATGGGGTCTGGAAAGACCGCGATCGGACGCGCCTTGGCGGCCGCACTTGATGTGCCGTTTGTGGATAGTGATGCGGCCATCGAAGAGGCAGCGGCGTCGACGATTGCCGAAATATTTGCCCGTGATGGTGAGGCTTTTTTCCGCAAACGCGAGGCAGAGGTGCTCAAAAGGCTCTTGTCGGGTCCTCCGGGGGTTGTTTCAACCGGCGGCGGGGCATTTCTGGCCGAGGGCAACCGCAAGGCCATTGCACAGATGGGTGTGGCCGTCTGGCTGGATGCGGACCTGAAGATTTTATGGGAACGTGTGCGCCACAAAGACACGCGGCCCTTGCTGCGCACCGCCGACCCCCAAGCCACGCTAGCGGCGCTCTATGCCGAACGGACGCCAATTTATGCGCTTGCAGGGTTGAAGATCGACGTCAAAGAAAACGCCAGTATCGACGAGACGATGCGTTCCGTGCGCGACATACTGGCCAGCCGCCCCGATATTCTGGAGATCACCTAAATGACCGCTACCGTCCACGTCGATTTGCCCGGCCGTGCCTATGACATTCTGATTGGCCCCGGTGTGCTGTCGCAGGCAGGCACGCGCATCGCCCAGATGGGGGGGCGGCGGCATGTCTGTATTCTGACGGATGAGAATGTCGCGGGCTTGCATCTGGCGCAGTTGCAAACGTCGTTGACGGACGCGGGGCTGAAGAGTGAGGCGCTGGCCTTGCCGCCAGGCGAGGCCACGAAATGCTGGGCGCAGTTGGAACGCTCTGTCGAGTGGTTGCTGGAACAGAAGGTCGAGCGCGGCGATATTGTGGTGGCCTTTGGCGGTGGCGTGATAGGTGATCTGGCGGGCTTTGCCGCCGCGATCCTGCGGCGCGGCGTGCGCTTTGTGCAAATTCCGACCTCGCTTCTGGCGCAGGTGGATAGTTCGGTAGGCGGCAAGACCGGCATCAATTCCCCCAGCGGCAAGAACCTGATTGGGGCCTTTCATCAACCCAGCCTCGTGCTGGCCGATACCGCTTTGCTGGGCACGCTGACATCGCGCGATTTTCTGGCGGGATACGGCGAGGTCGTCAAATACGGGCTTTTGGGCGATGCGGCGTTCTTTGACTGGCTTGAGGCCGAAGGGCCAGCACTGGCTACGGGCGATATGGATGCGCGCGTGCGTGCCGTGACGCGGTCCTGTGAAATGAAGGCCGATATCGTGCAGCGTGACGAGACCGAGCAGGGCGACCGTGCGTTGTTGAACCTTGGCCATACGTTCTGTCATGCGCTCGAAGCCGCAACGGGCTATTCCGACCGTCTTTTACACGGTGAAGGGGTGGCGATTGGCTGTGCGCTGGCGTTCGAGCTTTCTGCGCGCATGGGGCTTTGCAGTCAGGAAGACCCCAGCCGTGTGCGCGCGCACCTGCGTGCCATGGGCATGAAGGTCGATATCCGCGATATCCCGGGCGAATTGCCCGATGCGGCGGGCCTGCTGGCGCTGATGGGGCAGGACAAGAAAGTGCTGGATGGCAAGCTGCGGTTTATTCTGGCGCGCGGGATCGGCGATGCCTTCATCACGTCCGATGTGCCGAGAGAGGCTGTTTTGGGTGTCTTGGAAGACGCGCTTGGCGCACCGTCGCGGGGGTGATCGCGGCGTAGCTTCGCTGCAATACGAGGTCCCGGATCACGTCCGGGACTGCGTTGCCCCTAATCGTCGTCGTCGCGGCCATCCAACCGGATGCCGTGTTTCTTTGCAAAGTTCAGGAACAGCGGGATTTCCAGAAGCGCAAAGCAGACAATCGTGAAGATCACCCAGTTTGTTTCGTAGAATACCAGCGTAAAGGTCACGCCTGTGCCCCAGAACCATGCACCGGCCACAATCAGGGCCAGTACATTCAGGGCCAGATCAATGCCCATCAGCTTGTTGATCGTTTTTTCCTCAAGCGAGGGAAAGATCCCCAGATAGGCAACCGCCAGAATAATGCCGATCAGGATCAGGATCTGTGCTTCGGGTGCGAGAACCATGGGCTTTAGAACGGGATTTCGTCGTCCATGTCGCTGCCGCCGCCGGATGGTGCTCCACCACCGCTGCCGCCGCCATAGCCACCATCGTTGCCGCCGTAGTTGCCACCGGATGCGCCACCTCCATAGCCGCCACCGCCGCCATAGTTGCCGCCACCGCCACCTTCGTTGCGGCTGTCCAGCATGGTCAGCGTGCCGTCATAGCCGTTCAGCACCACTTCTGTCGAATAGCGGTCCTGACCGGACTGGTCCTGCCATTTGCGGGTCTGCAATTTGCCTTCGATGTAAACCTTGGACCCTTTCTTGAGGTACTGTTCCGCGATGCGCACCAGCCCTTCCTGAAAAATCGCCACAGTGTGCCATTCGGTCTTTTCGCGGCGCTCGCCGGTGTTTTTGTCTTTCCAGTTTTCGGATGTTGCGATGCGCAGGTTGGCGACCTTGCCACCGTTCTGGAACGTCCGCACTTCAGGGTCAGCACCCAGATTACCGATGAGAATAACTTTGTTGACTGATCCGGCCATGATGGCACCTCCGACGATTCTGCTTTGCGCTTTTGTGACAGACACGGGATGGCGCAACAAGGTTAACGAGTGGTTCACGTGCAAGAGCATTGGCGTGGGCAGTCAAAAGGACTAGGTATCTCTCATGCGAAACCGACGAGAGCGCCCGTGATGTCCCGACTGCAAGTGATTGCCTGCCTGTTGGTCGCTTTGGCCGCCACACCCGTCGGCGCACAAGAGCAGGTGTCCACCATGTCGCGGTCAGGGCTGCTGAAAAGCCAGACATCGGTTTTGGACGGACGTGCCGCCGCGCAATACGAGAATTCGGTCCGCCTTCAGCCGCCCCGCGCGGAAGGGATTACGCGCACCCCCGCCTACACAGGCACCTACAACGGCCCGCATTTGCGCACCGCACAAGTAGCAGCGACGCGGCATGGTATTCCGGTGGGCTTATTTCTGCGCCTTGTCGCGCAGGAAAGCGGTTGGAACCCGACGGCACGGTCTGTCAAAGGCGCTTTGGGGTTGGCGCAGTTGATGCCCGAAACCGCGCGTGCGTTGGGGGTTGATCCGCTGGATCCGGCACAAAACCTTGAGGGTGGCGCGCGCTATCTGCGTGCGCAATATGAGGCCTTCGGTTCATGGCCACTGGCACTGGCGGCCTATAACGCAGGGCCGGGTGCAGTTGAGCGGTATCGCGGTATTCCGCCTTTTGCGGAAACGCAAAATTATGTGCAGGTGATCTGGGGCGACTAGCGTGCCTGTTCAAGTCCGTGCAGGTGCTGTCCCCTTCGTGCGGAAATCCGTGGGGGCCTGGCCTGATTTTTCCTGAAAGCTGCGAGTGAAATAGGCGGGCGAGCTGAACCCTAGACGCTTGGCTATTTCCTGCACGGGGATGGTTGTGTCGCGCAGCAATGTGCAGGCCTCATAGTGGATGCGGTCATTGAGCAGGGACAGGGCAGAGCGGCCACAGGTCTGCCGGCAACTGCGCGCCAGATGCGTGGGCGTGACACCAAGGGCTGCGGCATAGCTCGCCACACTGCGATCCGAGCGGAAATCCTGCGCGATCAAGGTGGTATATTGCGCGACAAGCTTGGCCGCGGCGGTCGCGCGTCGTGCGTCGATCGTTGCAGGGTTGCGCACGGCCAGTTGGCGTTCCACAAAAATCCCCAACAGGCCAAAGTGACACAGTGCGGCGCGCTGATCGCCCGTTGGCTTGAGTTCCCGTTCAATCGCCTCGATCAGCGAGACCAGTTCCTTTTGCGGCACTACATCCAAGAGCCGCAGATGAAACGGCGTCTCCGGCCATCCGTTCGTGTCGGGCAAGGTGAGGATCTGGCCAAACACTGTCGGGCCAACCTCGATGCCGTACATCGTATGGGGCGGAATATAGATCATGTTGTTGGGGCCATAGCCATTGGTCAGACCAGCCACTGTGATCCGGCCCTGACCTTTGGTGATGTGGATCAAGCGCGCTGTGCTATGGCTGCGCATGGCTTCGGTGCGCCAGCGGGACGCAGGACCGCCATGGGTGAGTGTCGCCAGCGCAAGTGCGGCGTGATCGGTGCTCATCATGTTCATCAACTTGCCTCATTGTTGATTTTTGGCAAGTCTTTGCAGATTTCGCTTTGGATTCAATCCGCTGACGTATCAGCGAATCGGAGTGTTGCAGATAAGTCAGTGCTGTCTGCCGCGATATGGTGCCAATCCTTATGCCGCGCGCGGAACCATGTGCGCTGGCGCTTGGCATATTGCCGTGACGCAATGATCGCGGCCTCGCGGGC
>NZ_DASYOK010000008.1:0-8608 GCF_036007805.1 Yoonia sp. | reverse complement strand
GCCGGGTTTTACGGCGGCGTCGATCCAGCCTTTGGTGAAAAAGGGCTTGGCGATCTCGGCCATTTTGGGATCAAACCCTGCGTATGCGTCCATCACCGTGGCCGTGGCCTCGTCCCAATTGACGATCTTGTCGCTTTCCATTGGCAAAGGCGCGTTGCGGTCCCAGACCTGCATCCGCTCCAGCCCCAGCCATTTCGCTTTCAGCGCATAATAGCGGTGCGACAGACGCGGATAGGCGGCGACAACAGCGTTGCGCAGCGCCTCAACCACTTCGGCTTCGACATGGTTGGACAGGTGCCGTCCGGTTTGCGGGGTGGGCATCTTTCGCCAGCGGTCCTCGATCTCTTTTTCTTTAGCCAGCGTATTATGCACACGGGCAAAGATTTTGATGTTCTCGCGGAACACCGCCGCCAGCGCATGGGTCGCCGCCTCGCGTTTGGCGCGGTCCTGTTCAGTCAGCAGGTTCAGCGTGGCTTCAAGGCTCAGGACCTCGTCATCGACCACGAATTCCAGCGCCGCCATGGTTTCATCGAAAAGCCGGTTCCACGCTGCAGCCCCGACGGTGGATTGATCATGCAGGAACTTTTCCAGCTCGTCCGAAAGCTGATGCGGCTTCATCGCGCGCATGCGGTCAAAGACCGGTTTGTAACGCGCGAGGTCTGTATTGGCGCCCAGAAGATCGGCAAGGTGGTCATCATCAAGCCGGTTGAATTCCAGACCGTAGAACACCAGCGGCGTGGTGGCCGTTGTCATCTTGTCCTGACAATCCGACATGAATTTTGCGCGCTCGCTATCGGTTGTGCATTGATAGTACCGCAAGCCTGCGAAGGACATGATGCGCCCTGCGATCACGTCAATCTGTTCGTAGCGTTGTACGGCTTCCAAGAGCCCGCCTGCGTCTAGTGTCGCCAGTTTGCCTTCATAGCTTGCTGCGAAATCCGCACACTCTTTTTCCAGCCATGCCATATCGCGCGCCAGTTCGGGGCTGTCGGTGGCGGGGTAGAGATCGCTCAGGTCCCATTCGGGCAGGTTGCCAAGGTCCTTTCCACCGCTGGTGTTGGCATCAAAGACGGGCAGGGGGAATGGCATAGGGTGACCTCTGTTTTTCATATGTTGGGGAATACATAGGCACTGTTGCGAAAAGTGTTAAGGGCGATCAGCCGTAGGTGGCCAACATCTCTTTGAGATCGTCCAGTGTATTGGCCTCATCAACGGGTTTGTCGCGCCGCCAGCGCAACATACGTGGAAAACGCAAAGCAACGCCGGATTTGTGGCGCGGGCTGGCCTGGATGCCCTCGAAGGCGATTTCGAATACATGTTCGGCGGGCACTTGGCGCACGGGGCCAAAGCGTTGCAGCGTGTTCTTGCGCACCCATGCCGTGATTTCGCGGAATTCCTTGTCGGTCAGGCCGGAATAGGCCTTGGTGAAGGGCACCAGATCATTGCCGTCGCGAACAGCGAATGTGTAGTCCGTGAACAGGTTCGCGCGCCGCCCGTGCCCTGCCTGGGCATAGATCATCACCGCGTCGATGGTCAGCGGATCAATCTTCCATTTCCACCAGTCGCCCCGTTTGCGCCCGGCAAGGTAAGGGCTGTCAAGGCGTTTGAGCATCAGACCTTCTGCGTTCAGTGCGCGGGATTGGTCGCGTGCAGCGCGCAGATCATCCCATGTCTGAAAGGGGACCGAGGCGGACAGGCGCAGTGGGGCTGTCACAGGGGCATCCTTGATCAGATCCGCTAACGCCGCGCGGCGGTCTTTCAGAGGCTTATCGCGTACATCCGCACCCTGATGTTCCAGCAGATCATAGGCCATCAGGATCACAGGGGCCTCTGCCAGCAGTTTCTTTGGCACTGTTTTGCGCCCGATCCGTTTTTGCAGCGCGTTGAAAGACAGCGGTGTTTCATCCGCGAAGGCCAGCACCTCGCCATCTATCACCGTACCATCGGGCAGGTAATCGCGCAGTTGCGCCAGTTCGGGAAACCGGTCGGTCATCAGGTCTTCGCCCCGCGACCACAGGTGGTGTTCACCGCCGCGGACAATCAACTGACCGCGGATGCCGTCCCATTTGCGTTCGGCGTTCCAGTCGGCGGGCGCACCAAGATCGTCAAAACCGTCGAGCTGGTAGGCAAGATAGAAAGGGTAGGGGCGGGAAAGGTCGGCCGTCGGATCATCTGCCTCGATCAGCGCGTCCCATGTGGTGGTGTCCGGTGTCCAATTGCCCATGAGCTTGTGGGTCAGCTCAGGTTCAGGCTGGCCGGTGGCCTGTGCTAGCGCGCGGGTGATCAGTTTTGCGCTGACCCCGATGCGGAAGCCGCCGGTTAGAAGCTTGGTGAACAGGAACCTTTCGGTGTAGGGCAGGCTGTCCCACGCCTCCAGAATACCTGCTTTGCGTGCGTCATCTTCGAGGGTCGCCAGTGTTCCGATATAGGTGATCCAGTGGGTGAGGGTGTGGTCGCGTGTCGCCGTGGCTGGTGGCAACACCAGCGCGATGGTCTCGGCCAGATCACCCACGATGCTATAGCTTTCCTCGAACAACCAGTCAGGCAGGCCTGCGACCTCCGCCGCCCATTCCCTGAGCCTTGTGGCTGTGATCGTGCGTTTCGGGCGACGCCCAGTGAAGAGGGCGATGGTCCAGAGCCGGTCTTCGGGCGTTGCGGTGCGGAAATAATCGGCAAGTGCTGCGGTTTTGACGCTGGTCTTGGTGCTTTCGTCGATGCGCGTAAAGAGGGCGGCGAAATCCTTCATGCCTCGGCCTCGTCGGCTTCATCAAGCCCTTCGCCCTGGTAATCTGTGCTCACGATATGCGCGTCATAGCCTTGGCTGGACAGCCATTTCCGGAAGGCGCCTGTGTAGCCGTGGGTGGCGAAGACTTTGGTCGCACCGGTGGCCTTGATCGCGGTGTTCAGACCGTCCCAATCGGCGTGGTCCGACACGATGAAACCCCTGTCCGCTGCGCGCCTGCGCCGCACACCCCGCAGCGCCATCCAGCCGCTGGCGAATGCAGTGGAGGCCGTGCCGAATTTGCGCGCCCAAGGTGTGCCGAGCGCGCTGGGCGTGGCCAGTACCAGTGCGCCGGGGTGGGTTTTATGGGTGGTTTCGGCGGTGACGAGGGTGGTTTCGGGCAGGGTGAAGCCATGGCCGCGCAGCACCGCATTGGTGTTTTCGATCGCGCCATGGGTCAGGATCGGGCCGATGTCAGGGTTGACGGTTGTCAGCAACCGCTGCGCCTTGCCCAATGCATAGGCCCCGAGGATGGAGGTGCGCCCGGCGGCGGCATTGGCGGCCCACCAATCGTTGATTTGCCGGGCGAGGATGTCTTGAGGTGTCCATTTGAAAATCGGGAGGCCAAAGGTGCATTCGGTGATGAAAGCGTGGCAGGGGACGGGTTCGAAAGGTTCAGAGAGCCCGTCGGCCACTGTCTTGTAGTCGCCCGAGACGACCCAGACCTCGCCTTTCACGGCCACCCTGATCTGCGCTGAACCGGGCACATGTCCGGCAGGGTGGAAAGAGACGGTTGCGTCTCCGATGCGCGTCTCTACACCGTAATCCGTGGTTTCAAGCGTGATATCGCCCAAGCGGTGCCGCATGACGGGCGCTGTGCCTGTCGTGGCCAGATAGCGTTTCATCCCCCAGCGCGCGTGATCACTGTGGCCGTGGGTAATCAGCGCGCGGTCCACGGGGCGCCACGGATCGATATAGAAATCGCCCGCTGGACAATAAATGCCCCTGTCGGTGAAGGAAAGAACGTCAGCCATCACCCGACTATAGGGCGCGAAGAGTGCGGGCCAATGGTGGGGGTTGGGTTTCACCCACCTTACGGTGTAGGGCTGTGGGTGATTATTTTTGAACGAGGTGGCCCGATGGCCCTTGATCCTGCACTGATTACGAAAACTTATGAGGCGATCAAATCGGCCACGATGCGTACGCCCACTGTCCATGCCGCGCGTTTGTCGCTGCAATTGGGCTTTGATCTTTACCTCAAGCTCGAGAACCTCCAGCACACCAACGCGTTCAAGGCGCGCGGGGCTTTGGCTAAACTGCTCACGCTGAGCGACGCCGAACGCGGCGCGGGTGTGATTGCGTGCAGCGCAGGCAACCATGCCCAAGGCGTGGCTTATCATGCCAAGCGTCTTGGCATTCCTGCGGTGATTGTCATGCCCGAGGGCACGCCCTTTAACAAAGTCAAACGCACCAAGGATTTTGGCGCGGTTGTCGTGCTGCATGGCAAGGGCTTTGATGAAAGCGTGCAATTCACCCTCGATATGGCAGCGGAAAAGGGCATGACTTTTGTGCATCCCTTTGACGACCCCGTGGTTGCTGCAGGGCAGGGGACCGTGGCGCTTGAGATGTTGGAACAGCAACCTGATCTGGATGTGATTGTCGTGCCGATTGGCGGCGGCGGTTTGATCGCGGGGATGGCCGTTGCTGCAAAATCGGTAAAACCTGACGTGCAGGTGATCGGCGCGCAGGCGGCGAATTTCGATGCGGTGAAAGCGCAGTTTGATGCTGTCGGCACCAATTTTGGCGGCGCGACATTGGCCGAGGGGATCGCGGTGCGCGAACCTGCCCCTGCCAATCTGGACATCATTAAGCGCTATGTGGACCGTGTGGAAACAGCCACGGAATCAGAGATCGAGGCGGCGGTGTTTGATCTTTTGTCACAAGAAAAGATCGTCGCCGAAGGGGCCGCGGGCGCTGGTCTTGCTGTCATCGAAAAACACGCCAAGGATTTTGCAGGCAAAAAGGTGGGGCTGGTTGTCTGTGGGGGCAATATCGATTCGCGCCTGCTTTCGACACTCATTCTGCGCGGACTGGTGCGTGACGGCCGGATTACGCGCCTCACATTCGAGATTGACGACACACCCGGCCAGCTTTCGGATATCTCGCGCATTATTGGTGCTGCGGGGGCGAACGTGATCGAGGTGATCCACCAGCGGATGATGCAAAGCGTGTCGCTCAAGCAAGCCGAGCTTGAGATCGTGATCGAAGCGCGCGACCAGCAACATGTAACAGAGGTGGTCAGTGAGTTACGTGGCGCCGGTTTTCAGGTGCGGACGGACAGCGATTTGGCCTAGGCGACGGGTGTCAGTTGTGCGTCAAAAAACGCGGCCGTCTCATCAAAGATCATGTCGCGCACTTCGGGCATGTCCATCAGCATCTCGTGCTTGCCGCCTTCAATGACGCGCAGGGTGCCGCCCCGCCATTTGTTCATCCGTTCACGGATGCGCGCAGGGTCAACAATCACTTCGTCGGTGCCCATATAGGTCAGGCAGGGTACTTTCGGTGATGGCGCGTTGCTGAGATTGCGCATTTCGCGCAATGAGGCGTTCAGCCAGCGCAAAGACGGCCCGCCAAGACCCAAATCGGGCTGTTGGCGCAGCTGTGTGCCGAATTGCGCCCACATCTCGGGATCATTGGTCAGCGTGTTTTCTTCAAAGGTTTCGCGCAACGGATAGCTTTCCTCGAACTGGCCGGGCACGATTTTCTGGTCAAAACCTAAAGGCGTACTTAACGCAGAGAGCCCCCATGCGACGGGACGCATCAGTGTGGCTATCTGGACACCCCACATCGGCGCCGAGAACATCGCGGCCTGAACTTCCAGCCCGTCGATTAACGCGCGCAGCCCGATACATCCGCCCATGGAGTGCCCCAGCAGGAAGTAAGGGCGCGGAAGACCGACTTGTTTTGCATAGGCCAATGTCGCGGCCACGTCTTTTTGATAGTCCGAAAACGCACCGACATGCCCGATCGCGCGCCTGGGTGTCATGCGGTCGGCAATACCTTGGCCGCGCCAGTCAATTGCGAGGCTGGCATACCCGCGCTCTTGCAGGGCTTGCGCGGTATTGCCGTATTTTTCGACATATTCGGTGCGGCCCGGAAAGATCAGCACAGTGCCCTTGGCACTGGCCAGCGGCCAATGGCCCACGCGGATGCGCACCCCGTCAGATGTTGTCAGCCAATGGGCGACCCCTCCGGCGGGACCGCCTGCGATATCTTCGAAAAGAGGGGCCGCCGCCAGCATTAGCCAAGAACGCCGGCAAGTTTCATAGCTTGGCCCATGTCGCCGTCAACGCTGAGTTTGCCGGTCATAAAGGCGGTTGTCGGGTTCATTTCGCCGTCAAGAATGGCTTTGAACGTCTCGGTCGAGGCCGTCAGGGTCACGTCTGCATCGTCGTCACCTGCGTGCGCGCCGTTCTGGTCGATGATGATGCTTCCCTCACCCTCGATGGCGAATTTCGCGCTGCCGTCAAAACCGGCCCCGTCCATCTTTGCGTTCAGGGCGGCGACGGCCTCTGTTACAACATCACTCATTTTTTCGTCCTCTATTGGTTGATATGACCCTGCGACCTCTGGTGTTGGCCGCACAGTGCGCTACATTACTGTTATGGTTATGCACGCACATCGCTTCAAATGTATCGTTACGGCACTTTGCCTGACGGTGGGGTTTTCCTTACCCGGTTACGCGCAACAAACGCCTTTGGATGAACTTTTTCAAGAGCTCGCAGCGGCAGATGAAAGCACTTATGCGCGCATCGAACGGCAAATCATTGCGCAGTGGGAAAACAGTGGCTCGCCCGCGATGGACCTGCTGCTGCGTCGCGGTAAGGATGCGCTGGAAGAGGGTGCACCCGAAGTGGCCGTCGAACATTTCACCGCTTTGGTCGATCATGCGCCGGATTTTGCCGAAGGATATTATGGTCGCGCGTCGGCCTATTATTTCCTCGGGCGGATTGGCCCCGCGCTTAATGATGTCCGGCAGGTGCTGGCTTTGAACCCGCGTCACTTTGAGGCGATGCGCGGTCTTGCCTTGATCATGGAAGAATTAGAGCGCCCCGAAGATGCGCTTGAGGTTTATGAAATGGTTCTTGCGATCAACCCCAATGCACGCGAAGCGCTGGAGGCCGTTGATCGTCTGGAACTGCAGCTTGAGGGTCAGGCGCTCTAGGCACTGACGCTCCGATTGGTTCGGGGAAGAATATGACGGTATCCCGGATCACGGCCGTGCTTGGGCCGACGAATACTGGCAAAACGCATTACGCGATTGAGCGGATGCTGTCTTACCGCACCGGTGTGATCGGTTTGCCGCTCCGGCTGTTGGCGCGCGAGGTCTATGACCGAATCGTCGCCGTGCGTGGCCCGGGCGTCGTGGCGCTTGTGACCGGAGAAGAGCGGATCGTGCCGCCGCGCGCGGCCTATTGGGTTTGCACGGTTGAGGCGATGCCCGAGGGCATGGGGTGCGATTTTCTGGCCGTTGATGAAATCCAGCTCTGTGCCGATCCCGAACGGGGCCATATCTTTACCGACCGTTTGCTGAATGCGCGGGGCCTGCATGAAACGCTGTTTCTGGGCGCAGAGACAATGCGCGGTGCGATCTCGGCCCTGGTGCCTGATGCGTCGTTCATGCGCCGTGAGCGGATGTCGCAACTCACCTATTCGGGGTCCAAGAAACTGAGCCGGATGCCTGCACGATCAGCAATCGTGGGGTTTTCGGTCGAAAACGTTTATGCCATCGCGGAACTTTTGCGCCGTACCAAAGGCGGTGCTGCTGTGGTGATGGGCGCGCTGAGCCCCCGCACGCGCAATGCGCAGGTCGAGATGTATCAGAATGGCGATGTCGATTACCTCGTGGCGACCGATGCAATCGGTATGGGGCTCAACCTCGATATCAGCCATGTGGCGTTTTCCTCGCTGACCAAATTTGACGGGCGCCGGATGCGGCACCTGCAACCTGACGAGCTAAGCCAGATTGCGGGCCGCGCGGGGCGGCACGTGGACAATGGCACCTTTGGCGTCACCGGTGAGGCCCCGCCCTTGGACGAGGGTGTGGCGCAGGCGATTTGCGATCACCGCTTTGCCCCGATCAAGAAACTGCAATGGCGTAACAGCCGTTTGCAATTCGGATCGGTCAAGCGTCTGATTGCCACGCTGGAAGACCGCACCGAGGACCCGTGGTTGACCCGTGTACGCGAAAGTGATGATCTGGCAGCGCTCAAAGCTCTGGCGATGGACACCGAGGTGGCCGCGCGTGCGACGGATGGTCCGTCGGTCAAACTGCTTTGGGATGTGTGCCGCGTACCTGATTTTCGTGGCATCAGCAAAGCTGAACACGCAGCCCTTTTGACGCATATCTACAACGATCTGCATCAACTTGGGCATGTGTCCGCCAACTGGTTCGCGCTTCAGGTCAAACGCATTGACCGGACCGACGGAGACATTGATACGCTCTCCAAAAGGCTCGCGTATATCCGCACGTGGACATATGTGGCACAAAGGAAAGGGTGGCTTATTGACGAATCTCATTGGCGAGATGCAACCCGCGCGGTAGAAGACCGACTATCAGATGCGCTGCATGGCGCGTTGACGCAAAGATTTGTGGACCGGCGGACCAGCATTCTGCTTCGCCGGCTCAAACAGAAGGAGAGCCTTTTGGCTGACGTGAATGACAAGGGTGAAGTGACTGTCGAAGGCGAATTCGTCGGACGGTTGGAAGGGTTCCGTTTCCGGATGGACAAAGCAGGCAGCCCCGATGAGGCCAAGACATTGCGTCAGGCCTCGGTGCAGGCGCTTGTGCCGCAGTTCCATTTGCTGGCAGACCGTTTCTATAAC
>NZ_DASYOK010000007.1:0-3050 GCF_036007805.1 Yoonia sp. | reverse complement strand
GGCGCAACCGGGTGGCAGGTTGAACGGGCTTGGAATTTCACCCTTCATCATCTGCACGGTTTTGCGACGCGTCGGGTCAGGCTCGAAATGGCTGTCCATCAGCGCGCGTGCATAGGGGTGATGGGGGGTATCGCGGGCGTTGGGCAGAACCTCGACCACGCGCCCGAGATACATGATCACCACACGATCACAGAAATAGCGAACGAGGCTCAGGTCATGACTGATGAACAGGTACGTCAGGCCCAGATTTCGCTGCAGCCCTTCCAGAAGCCCGATGATCTGCGCCTGTATCGACACATCCAGCGATGCTGTCGGTTCGTCCAGCACCAGAAATGCAGGGTTCAGCGCCAGTGCGCGCGCAATGCCGACGCGCTGTTTCTGCCCGCCGGAAAGTTGGTGCGGATAGCTGTTCGACAAGCTTGGGTTCAACCCGACCTTGTCCATGAGTTCCGCCAGACGAGCTTCGGGGTCGGGCAAGGCAATGCGCTGCACTTGCCAAGGTTCCATCACTGCGCGGCGCACGGTGTAGCGCGGGTCTATCGCGGAATAGGGATCCTGGAAAACCATCTGCATGTTGCGGCGCATGTCGCGCATGGCGGCAGAAGGCAAAGAGCCGATATCTTTTCCGTCATAGGTGACGGTCCCTGACGTCGCCGTGATCAGCCGCAGGACAAGACGCGCGAGCGTGGATTTGCCGCAACCGGATTCGCCGACCACCCCGGTCACGCTGCCATGCGGAATATCGAGCGAGACATCATCGACCGCCCGCATGACGCGGCGGCGCTTGAGAAAACCAGCCCCGGACGCAAAATCGCGCGTCAGACCCTTGAGCGAGACAAGAGGTTTCATGTCTGTTCCTCGTGCAGGTGACAAGCGACCCTGCCGGTGGGAGAGGCGAGGATTGGAGGAACCTGCGCGCTACAGATGTCCATCGCTTTGTCACATCGCGGATGGAACCGGCACCCTGTGGGATAATTAAGCACGCCAGGAACGGTTCCGGGTATGCCGAGCAAGGTGCCCTCTGCCTGATTGTGTGAAGGAATGCAGCCAATAAGGCTGGCGGTATATGGATGGCGGGGGTTGGCAAAGATCGCTTCCGTCAGGTCGGTCTCCGCTACGCGGCCAGCGTAGAGCACGACAACCCGGTCACAGGCCTGTGCGACCACGCCCATGTCATGCGTTATCAGGATCAACGCAAGGCCGCGGTCGCGCACAAGGTCAACCATGATCTGAATGATCTGCGCCTGAATGGTGACATCGAGCGCCGTGGTCGGTTCGTCCGCGATGATCAGATCAGGATCGGCGGCCAGCGCCATCGCGATGACGATACGCTGCTTCATCCCGCCCGAAAGCTGGTGCGGATAGGCGCTGTGCAAGGTCGCGGCATCGGGAATACGCAACTGCTGCATCAAGTCGATGCTGCGATGCTTTGACGCGTGTTTCGACAGACCAAGGTGCAGCCGCGACACTTGATCTATCTGCGCACCGATCCGGACCAATGGGTCAAGCGAGGTCATCGGATTTTGGCTGATCAGCGCGATACGCTTGCCCCGCAGGCGGCGATAGGCGGGTTCTGATAAAGCGGTCAGCTCCTGACCGTCGAACAGGATCGATCCAGCACTGACCTTTCCGCCGATCCGCCCCAAAAGGCCCATTACGGCCATGGCAGTCAGAGATTTCCCCGAACCAGACTCTCCTACCAGTCCAAGAATCTCGCCCTTGTTCGCATGAAACGACACGTCATCAAGAGGGGTCAGGCTGCCGATGGTTACACCAAGTCCGGAGACGGTCAGGAGCGCCATGTCAGACCTCCCTCAGGCGACTGCGGATATCCAGCGCGTCAATCAGCGCGTCACCGAAAAGGTTGATCGAAATCACAGTCACCGCGATGGCAGCGCCTGGAAACAGGATGATCCACGGAGCGATGAAGATTTGCGCTGTGCCTGACGACATCATCGCCCCCCAACTTGGCGTCGGCGGTTGCGCGCCAAGTCCGAAAAACCCGAGCGTCGCCTCAAGAATGATCGCATCACCAGTCGCAAGCATTCCGGCCACGATTACAGGCGTAATTGCATTGGGCAACAGGTGGCGAAAGATTACATGCGCGTGGCCTGCGCCAAGGTTCACGGTCGCCTCGATATAGGTCTCTTGTCGCAGTGCCATGACCTGTGCGCGCGTCAATCGCGTGAACTGCGCGAGATACGCGATGGAGATGGCGATGATGATGCTTTCGGTGCCGGTGCCAATAATGGCGATCAGGATCAGGGCGATCAGAATTTCCGGGAAAGACCAGGTCAGGTCCACAACTGCCGTCACCACACGATCAAAGGCGCCGCCGAAGTAGCCCGCCGTCGCGCCGAGCGTCATTCCTACGACCACCGAAATACTGATTGCGGTCATGGCTACTGACAGCGATGTACGCGCACCTTGGATGATGCGGGACATCAGGTCGCGACCGAACTCGTCCGTGCCCATCCAATGTGCTGCACTGGGCGGGCTGTTGGAACCGGGCAGGTTTTGGACAGCATAGTCGTAGGGGGACAGTATCGGTGCAAAGAGCGCGCACGCGACCACCAGCACCAGCACGGCCGCCGACACCCCGCCACGCGGCGTGCGCACCACCCCAGAAAGGAAACGCGTCATGCTCATTTCAAACCCTCACGGATGCGCGGATCCATCGCGGCTTGTACGATATCGCCCAGCAGCGTGCCGAGCATGACCGCTATCGCCAGCATCAGCAGGCAGCCCTGGACGACAGGATAATCACGCTGGTTGAGCGAGGTGATCAGCAGCGACCCAAGACCGGGCCGGGCAAAGACGAACTCCACCGCCACAGCGCCGCCGAGTATCCAGCCGATCCGCAGGCTCAGGATCGTCACGACCGGCATCAGCGCATGGCGCAGCACCGACCCCAGCTCGATCCGCCAGCGCGACACGCCCTTGGCATGCAGCATCATCACGAAATCGCGCCGCGCAATGTCCATCATTGCGACACGCGTGACCCGCGCCACCAGTGCGACGCCACCCAACCCGATGGTAAGCACAGGCAA
>NZ_DASYOK010000006.1:0-6894 GCF_036007805.1 Yoonia sp. | reverse complement strand
ATCCGCGCGACAAGGGCATCGTGAACAGCTTTGATAACGGGCTGCGTTTGCGCACCACGGATCAGCGTGACGGGGATGTTCAAAGCACCTAGCCGTGCTGCCGAGGTGATCCCGTCGGCGTCTTCCTCAATCGCGGCACCGCCAGCGACAACCAGATGAATGCGCTCGGTCAGATAGTCTTTCTGGCGCTCTGACAGCGCAGTCCAATCGCTATCAGACCACTGCGCGTTGAACATCTCTGCCGCACGTGGCTCATCCCCCATCAGCATGGCAGTGATGAATGGACGAAACGCTTTCATATGCGCGGTAAATTCAGCGGTGCCCTTTGCTGCGGCAAAGAACACGGGTTCAATCAGCGTGAGCCGTGAGACCAAAGCAGGGCTTTCAACGGCCAGTCGCAAGGCGGCTGTCGCGCCGAATGAATGGCCGATGATGTGGGTGGGGCCGGTACAGCTTTGTCTTGCCGCCTCAACTGTCAGCGATTGATACTCTGTCTTTCCGTCCCAATCCGCACTGCGCCCGTGACCTGGCAGGTCAAGCAGCTTTGCCTGCCCCCCCAGTGCCTTCGCCAGCGGCAACATGGCCTGATGGCGGCTCAACATGCAGTGCAGCATCACGACCGGCGCACCGGACCCCACCGTGACACTGTGGATGTGATGTCCAAAGGCGTCAGGCATCACAGCTTGCCGGAAAGATATGCGTCCAGATCGCCAAGGCGGTCTTCGCCCCAGAACCGCTCACCGCTGTCAGTGATAAAGAACGGCGCGCCAAAAGCGCCAGCGTTGACCGCATCTTCAAGGTTTTTGGCGAAGGTTTCAGCACTGGTCAGCATGTCTTTATCAGCCAAAGCGGGATCAATCCCGCATTTATCCAGACAGTCGCGAACGACATCATCCTGGCTGATGTCACGCTCTTCCGCCCAGCAAGCCGCGCCAAAGGCAGTGACAAGTTCGGCCACATCCGCACCTGCATTTTGTGCCGCGATAATAGCATAGGCCGAGGGCGCACCGTTTGTTGGCCAGAACATGGGCTTCAGGTTTAGCGGCACACCCAAAAGCCTGGACCGGCGCGCCATGTCCTGCAGGCGGTATTCCTGACGGTTCGGGTGGCGATCCTTGGGTGGCAAACCGCCCGTGCGCGCAAACAGCGCCATAATATCGAGCGGTTTATACGTGAGCGTTGCGCCATGTTTTTGTGCGATATCGCGCGGCCGCGTCCCGCTGAGGTAAGTGAACGGCGACAGCGTTGCGAAGTAATAGTCGATATGTGGCATTTTGCGGCTCCTGTCGCTGGTCAATTCTTTGCGAGACGGTAAGCTTGTGCTACGCGGTGTCAACGCCACGAATCTGTTACAAACCTGTAACTGCCTTCTGCCAAAGGACCACACCCATGCCTACCATGATCGAACCCAAGCTGATTGCCGGCAACGCCAATCAGCCGCTGGCCAATGCCATCGCACGCCGTATGTCGATGCACCGGGGAATGGATGTCAGCCTGTGTGACGCCAGGGTCGAACGGTTCAACGACGGCGAGATTTTCGTTGAAGTCTACGAAAACGTGCGCGGCGAGGATATGTTCATCGTCCAGCCCACATCAAACCCTGCCAATGATAACCTGATGGAACTACTGATCATTGCGGATGCGCTTCGCCGGTCCTCGGCAGCGCGCATTACTGCCGTGATCCCTTACTTCGGCTACGCCCGTCAGGATCGCCGCTCCAAGGCGCGCACGCCGATCACTGCCAAGCTGGTGTCAAATATGATCGTAGAAGCCGGTATTGAACGCGTTCTGACCCTGGATTTGCACGCCACGCAGATCCAGGGTTTTTTCGATATTCCGGTGGATAACCTTTATGCGTCCCCCATCTATGCGTTGGATGCGATGCATAATTTCCGTGGTCGTATTGACGAAGTGATGGTCGTTTCCCCTGACGTGGGTGGCGTGGCCCGTGCGCGTGATCTGGCGCAACGCATTGGTGCGCCTTTATCTATCGTAGACAAACGTCGCGGCAAGCCCGGCGAAGTGGCCGAGATGACGGTCATCGGGGATGTCAAAGACAAGGTCTGCGTGATCGTCGATGACATTGTCGATACTGCTGGTACGCTGTGTAAAGCGGCCGAAGTGCTGATGGAAAATGGCGCAAAAGAGGTGCATTCCTATATCACCCACGGTGTGCTGTCCGGCCCGGCCGTAGAGCGCGTGTCGAAATCAGTGATGAAATCGCTTGTGATCACCGACACGATCCTAGCAACCGACGCGGTCAAAGCCTGCCCGAATATCCGCATCGTCCCAACCGCACCGATGTTTGCGCAAGCAATCCTGAACACTTGGAACGGCACATCGGTGTCGTCGCTGTTCGATCACAAGACGCTCGGGCCAATCTATGAAGGGCTTTACGCGGCAGAATAAAGGACTGTCCCTAGTAAAGCTCCCATCCCTCATCACTCGGCAATTCACCAAATGACGTCCAGGCAACGCGTACACGCGCGACCTGGGTATCTGACCACGTTCGAAAAACGATAGTAAATCCTGTCTCGGTGATATCTTCGGCCTGCACATCAGCGCGGATGTTGGTGTTGTTGGAGATGTCCCACATCGACATAGAAACCTGCACATGGGGCGGCTTGGCATAGGCATTTGAGAACTGCACCGCAGCGCGGGACTGTCTCGGGCCTTCGCCGCGCCACATCTGCCCGTCATCCTCAAAATCCGAGAACAGGATCACATCACCGTGGTCTATGCCGAGTTTACCACCCTCAAAACGCCGCATTACTATTCCTGCGTTTGCCAAACCGATACTAACACTTGGTTAATCATTCATTGATAACTCAACCTTAAGGTTTTGGAAACTATCGTTGGGATCATGCCATGTCACACCGTTTTGTTACGAATTTGGGATGCTGCGCGCTGCTCGCACTCGTCATGGCATGTGGTGGGGGATCAGGGGGCTTTCCCGACCCTGGTGACGGAGGAGGTGATGACGGCGGCGGTGATGACGGCGGTGGTGATAGTGGCGATGGCAGCGGCGGTGGCCCGCCACCGAGCCCTTTCTTTGCACCGACAGAACAACAGGCGCTCTACTTCCGCAATGTCATGCCTGACGAGTTGTCTTTGGTGCAGGCCACGCACAATGACGGCGGCCGGACCCCCTTTGTGGATCTGCCTGCGGGAGCGATCGCATATAGCGGGTTTATGGAGGTTCTTTTCACCAGCACCCCCAATGCCAACATTGCAAGCGCTGCAACCCTGACCGTCGATATGGGGACGGGCGCAACAACTGGCAGCGCGAATGAATTTATGGGCTACGTCTACAACAGCGAGACTGACACAACCGAACTGGCACTTTACGCTGGCGGGGTCAGCTTCCTTGGTGCGACCCTGACCTCGGCGAGCAATGGCAATGCCAATATTGATATCGAAATCGATGGAGCATTTGACAATGGCGTGCAGCAATTCACGATCACGGGTAATATCGACGGGCCAGTCTACGGGCCAGATGCCAGCGGGATCTATGCTTCCGGCAGCTATTTCGGGTTGGGCCAGGACATTACGCTAACCGCTAACGGCGTGCCGGTTTACGGATCAGCAACCCTCTGGGCGCTGTCGGACTAGGCCGCAGGCGGCGCGAAAACATGACCGCAAAATTCTTTGGGAAGGTCGGGTCGGCATAAGCTCTGATGAGCTTATGCCAGTTTCTTAGTTCTTAGCAGTCAGACCAATGTGGCCACCAATGGCCACCATGTCAGACAACAGTTTGGCTGCGTCATCAACCGGGCCAGGTTCGTTCTTGAAGTTGTCCTGCGCCTTGCGATGCGCCGCTTTGGCTTCTTCGACCATTGCGTCAAAGACCTCTTGCGTCACCTCTGCCTGTGGCAGGGCGCGCTCGGCCAGAACGGATACACCGGTTGCTGTGATCTCGGCGAAACCGCCAGACACAACATAGGTGTCGGAACCACCACCGTGGACCACGGTCAGAACCCCGGGGCGCAGTGTCGTGATCGTCGGCGCATGGTTTGCCATGGCTGTCAGATCACCGTCTGCACCTGGGATGCGGACCTCGGACGCCTCGACCGACGCCAAGCGGCGTTCGGGCGAGACCAGATCGAATTGTAGGTTTGCCATATCGGCTTCTCCTTCAGCCCAGAATTAAGCGGCGTCTGCGGCCATTTTCTCGGCTTTGGCTTTCACTTCTTCGATGCCGCCAACCATGTAGAAGGCACCCTCTGGGAAGTGGTCATATTCGCCAGCCACAACAGCCTTGAACGACGCGATCGTGTCTTCCAATGGCACCTGCACGCCGGGCGAACCGGTGAACACCTGTGCCACGTCGAACGGCTGCGACAGGAAACGCTCGATCTTACGCGCACGGGCCACGGTCAGTTTGTCTTCTTCCGACAATTCGTCCATGCCCAGAATGGCGATGATATCCTGAAGCGACTTGTAGCGCTGCAACATCTGCTGCACGTCGGCCGCCACTGCATAGTGCTCTTCACCAACGATCGCTGGGTCCAGCAGGCGTGATGTGGAATCGAGCGGGTCAACCGCAGGATAGATCCCTTTTTCCGAAATCGCACGGTTCAGAACCGTTGTCGCATCAAGGTGCGCAAAGGATGTCGCTGGCGCAGGGTCGGTCAAGTCGTCCGCAGGTACGTAGATCGCCTGAACGGACGTGATCGAACCGTTCTTTGTCGATGTAATGCGTTCCTGCATCTGGCCCATGTCGGTCGCCAGTGTTGGCTGGTAGCCCACAGCGGATGGAATACGACCCAAAAGCGCAGACACCTCGGAACCAGCCTGTGTAAAGCGGAAGATGTTGTCCACGAAGAACAGAACGTCTGTACCGGACTGGTCGCGGAACGCTTCTGCCATTGTCAGACCGGACAGCGCAACACGCATACGCGCACCGGGAGGCTCGTTCATCTGACCATACACCAACGCCACTTTGGACTTGGTCAGGTCGTCGATGTCGATAACTTTGGAATCGATGAATTCGTAGTAAAGGTCGTTGCCTTCACGTGTACGCTCACCCACACCGGCGAAAACCGAGTAGCCGGAGTGCACTTTGGCGATGTTGTTGATCAGTTCCTGAATAAGAACAGTTTTACCAACACCGGCACCACCGAAGAGACCGATTTTACCACCCTTTGCGTAGGGTGCCAGCAGGTCGATCACCTTGATGCCTGTGACCAGAACCTCGGAGGCTGTGGACTGCTGCTCAAAAGTTGGCGCATCAGCGTGGATCGAGCGGCGCTCTTTCTCACCGATCGGGCCTTTTTCGTCGATCGGCTCGCCAATGACGTTCATGATGCGGCCCAGAGTTGCGTCGCCCACGGGCACTGTGATGGTGTTGTCCTGGTCAACCACTTCCTGACCGCGCACCAGACCCTCGGTACTGTCCATCGCGATGGTCCGCACAGTGTTTTCACCAAGGTGCTGCGCCACTTCCAACACCAGCGGCTTGCCGTTGTTGTCTGTGATCAGTGCGTTCAAAATCTCGGGCAGGTGGTCGTCGAACTGCACGTCGACGACAGCGCCGATGACCTGCGTGATCTTGCCTTTTGCATTTGCCATTTTCGTCTTCTCCGGGGTCTAGAGCGCTTCCGCGCCCGAAATAATTTCAATCAGCTCGTTGGTGATCACAGCCTGACGCGAGCGGTTAAACTCGATGGTCAGCTTGTCGATCATCTCGCCGGCGTTGCGTGTCGCGTTGTCCATCGCAGACATACGTGCGCCCTGCTCGGACGCGGCGTTTTCCAGCAGCGCGCTGAAGATTGCCGTCGCCACACCACGTGGCAGCAGGTCGGCAAGAATTTCTTCTTCACCGGGCTCGTAGTCGTAGAGTGTCGCATCAGCATCTTCAGCCTGCTCGAATTTGGCAGGGATGATTTGCTGTGCTGTCGGGTGCTGCGTTACCACGTTTTCAAAGCGCGCAAAGAAGATCGTCGCGACATCGAATTCTTCCGCGTCAAAGCGGCCAAGCACGTCTTTGGCGATCCCCTGCGCGTCGGCATAGCCCACGCGCTTGACGTCGGTCAGGTCAACGTGACCGACAAACAGGCTGCCGTAGTCGCGCTTCATTGCATCACGCCCTTTCTTGCCGACGGTGACAATTTTCACTGTCTTCCCTTCAGCCAAGAGCTTTTGCGCATGGGTTTTCGCCAGCTTCGCGATGTTGCCGTTAAAGCCACCGCACAGCCCGCGTTCTGCAGTCATGACAACCAGCAACTGCACCTGGTCGCTGCCCGTACCGAACAGCAATTTTGGTGCCGTGTCTGATCCGCCAACCGATGCGGCAAGCCCGGCCATCACGGCGTTAAACCGTTCTGTGTAAGGGCGCGACGCCTCGGCTGCATCCTGGGCGCGGCGCAGTTTTGCAGCCGCGACCATCTGCATGGCCTTTGTGATCTTGCGGGTCGATTTGACCGACGCGATCCTGTTTTTAAGGTCCTTAAGACTAGGCAAAGCAAAGTCTCCTTTGTCTCAAGATTTACGCAAAGTCCTTGGCGAAAGCGTCGATTGCCGCTTTGATCTTTTCTTCGGCGTCGCCTTTGACCTTGGGGTCTTCCTTGGTGATCATGTCGAGCACGTCGGATGCGTTTGTGCGCAGGTGCTTCAGCAGGCCTGCTTCAAAACGGCCAACATCCTTGACGGCAATCTTGTCGAGGTAGCCCTTGGTGCCTGCGTAGATGACACAAACGATCTCTGCGTTGGTCAGCGGTGCGTATTGTGGCTGCTTCATCAGTTCGGTCAGGCGGGCACCACGGTTCAGCAACTGCTGTGTCGCGGCGTCAAGGTCGGAACCGAACTGTGCGAATGCAGCCATTTCACGATACTGCGCCAGTTCCAGTTTCACCGGACCAGCAACCGATTTCATCGCGTTGGTCTGGGCAGATG
>NZ_DASYOK010000005.1:0-7005 GCF_036007805.1 Yoonia sp. | reverse complement strand
GGCGGTAGACCATTTTGTCATAACGGTCAGCGGCCGGGTGATAGGGGGATGTGCTCATATACGGGGGGCGTGAAGTGTTGCTCATGGTGCCATCATGGGCGAATGCGGGGGCATGTCAAACGGATCATGCCCCCGCGCTATATTAGCTTGTCATCGCGTGCAGGATACGTGCCCAGCTGCGGATGCCTTTGTGAAAGGACGACAGATCGAATTTCTCGTTCGGGGAATGCAGCCCGTCGTCGTCTTTGCCAAAACCGATCAGCATCGTGTCCATATCAAGGATTTCCTTGAAGTGCCCTGCAATCGGGATCGACCCGCCGCCGCCGGTAAAGGCCGCTGCGTTCGGCCATTCATCCGAGAGCGCCTTGCGCGCCTGCGCAAAGGCCGGATGTGTCGTGGTCATCACAGAGGCCTTGCTCGCGCCGTGGTCTTTGAAGCTGACACTGCAATCGGCGGGCAGCATGTCTTGCACCATTTTGCGGAAGGCCTTGCGGATTTTGTGCGGATCTTGTGTGCCGACAAGCCGGAAGCTGATTTTCGCCGAGGCCTTGGACGGGAGCACCGTTTTGAAACCATCGCCGGTATAGCCCGACCAGATACCGTTCACTTCGCAGGTGGGACGCGACCAGATCATTTCCAGCGGGCGGCGGCCTTTTTCGCCTGCGGGCTCGGACAGGCCGACCTTGGCCAGAAAATTCTCGTGGTCGAATTTCAGGTCATCCCATGCGGCGGCAAGCTCGTTGGACAGATCGGGCACGCCGTCATAGAAACCGGGCACGGTGATCCGCCCCTCGTCGTCATGCAGCGCTGCGATGATGCGCGCCAGCACGCGGGCAGGGTTCATGGCGATCCCGCCGTACATGCCCGAATGCAGATCCCGGCTTGGCCCGGTGATGGTCAGCTCTTCGCCCAAGAGACCGCGCAGTTGCGTCATGATCGAAGGCGTGTTTTCGTCATAGAGCGAGGTGTCCGAGATCAGGGCAATATCGGCGGTCAGCTCGTCGCGGTTCTCTTCCATGAACGGGGTCAGCGAGGGCGAGCCGGATTCTTCTTCGCCCTCAAAGAACATCGAGATATTCGCGGGCAGGGTGCCGTGCACGGCTTTCCATGCGCGGCAGGCCTCGACAAAGGTCATCAGCTGGCCTTTGTCGTCGGCGGTGCCGCGTCCGCGGATGACCTTGCCCTTTGGCGTCTCTTCGATGCGGGGATCAAAGGGGTCGTTGTCCCAAAGTTCAAGCGGATCAACAGGTTGCACGTCATAGTGGCCGTAGAACAGCACATGCGGCCCGTCGCCGCCTGTGTGGCCGACGACCATCGGGTGTCCGGGTGTCGGGCGCTTGGAGGCGTCAAAACCGATGGATTTCAGATCTGCCACCAGCCAGTCAGCTGCTGCATCGCAATCTGCCTTATAGGCGGGATCGGTCGAGATGGAGGGAATGCGCAGCAATTCAAACAAGCGCTCTGTGGCTTGGGGCAGATCGGCGTCGATCCGTGCGAGGACGGGGTCTAGGGTCATGTCGGGCCTCATATTTAGGATTTTGGCGCAGGGTTGTCGGAAACCGGCGTAAGGTCAATGGGGGGCGTGGAAAGGGGCGCTGCCCCTCGCGCCTTCGGCGCTCACCCCGAAGTTTGAGGAGACATGGAAAGTTGTTGATGCAGATCAATGAATGGGGGGAGGATGCTGTCCAAAAAGGTTAGGAATGGGGGGTGACACTTTGTAACGGCTTGTCCGACGCGGTTGTGCCCTATATGACGCTTAGAACGATTCAAAAACCGCTACATAAAGTGGCTTTTGTTCCGACAAAGAGGACGAAAGACGTGGATTATAACGCCAAGTTGGACACAGCGATCGAACGGTTGCATACCGAGGGTCGCTACCGGACCTTCATTGATATCGAGCGCAAACGCGGTCAATTCCCGCATGCGACGTGGCGTAAGCCTGATGGATCAGAGGCGCCTGTCACCGTTTGGTGCGGGAATGATTATCTTGGCATGGGCCAGCATCCTGTTGTTCTGGCCGCCATGCATGAGGCGATCGAGGCCACTGGCGCGGGGTCTGGCGGGACACGCAATATCTCGGGCACGACAGTCTATCACAAGCGTCTGGAGGCCGAACTGGCCGATTTGCACCGCAAGGACGCGGCGCTGCTGTTTACTTCGGCCTATATAGCGAATGATGCGACGCTGAGCACTTTGCCAAAGCTGTTCCCGGGCCTCATTATCTATTCAGATGCGCTCAACCATGCCTCGATGATCGAAGGTGTGCGCCGCAACGGGGGCGCCAAGCGGATTTTCCGCCACAATGACGTGGCACATCTGCGCGAACTGCTGGCCGCTGATGATCCTGATGCGCCAAAGCTGATTGCGTTTGAATCAATCTATTCGATGGATGGTGATTTCGGACCGATCCGCGACATTTGCGATCTGGCCGATGAATTCGGTGCGCTGACCTATATCGACGAGGTGCATGCAGTGGGCATGTATGGCCCGCGCGGGGCAGGCGTAGCCGAGCGTGATGGTCTGATGGGGCGGATCGATATCATCAACGGCACCTTGGCCAAGGCATATGGTGTGATGGGTGGCTACATTGCCGCCAGCGCGAAAATGTGTGATGCGATACGTTCTTACGCGCCGGGGTTCATCTTTACGACATCGCTGCCGCCTGCTGTTGCAGCGGGGGCTGCGGCCTCGGTCGCGCATCTGAAGACAGATCAGGCGCTGCGCGCCCAGCATCAGACCCAGGCGAAGATCCTCAAACTGCGCCTGAAGGGGATGGGCCTGCCGATCATTGATCACGGCAGCCATATCGTACCTCTGATCGTAGGTGATCCGGTGCATACCAAAAAGCTGTCAGATATGCTCTTGTCCGAATTCGGCATCTACGTGCAGCCGATCAATTTCCCGACGGTCCCGCGCGGCACCGAGCGTTTGCGGTTTACCCCGTCGCCTGTCCATGGGCCGCGCGAAATGGATGCATTGGTAGGCGCTTTGGACGGTTTATGGTCACATTGTGCGCTGAATCGTGCTGAGTTGGCCGGTTAACACTATATACACCTGTGCATAACTCTTTGTGACGTGCTAACGTCTTGATAGGCGCAGGCTTTGTTTCGATTCGTTGAACGGTACGCGCTTAGGGGCAGTAAGCGACGGGACAGTCGATGATCGGGAAGACCTTCAAGCGTGCGGACGCGTCGGAGGACGCAGAGGCAAGAGGCTTTGACGCCTACGACCTGCGCTTGGGCGATGTGATGCGTGGCGAACGCGCGACAATGGGCAAAAGCCTGTTGGATGTGCAGCGCGAGCTAAAAATCAAAGCCGCCTATATTGCTGCGATCGAGAATGCAGACCCTTCTGCTTTTGATACGCCCGGCTTTATTGCGGGTTATGTGCGCTCTTACGCGCGCTATCTTGGCATGGACCCTGAAGAGGTTTTTGCCGGTTTTTGTGCCGAAAGCGGTTTTGCCACGGCCCACGGCATGTCGGCCGAAGCCTCTTCCCTGAAAGGCAAGACCTATGACCCTGCGGGTGTGCCGCTGGGCAAGGATATTTTTTCTGCCTCCGCGACCCCGTTTATTCCCGCAAGTGACGCGATGCTGGCCGGGATCGAACCGCGTGCCATTGGCTCTGTTCTGGTGCTGGTCGCGCTGATTGCCGGTCTGGGCTTTGGCGGATGGACCGTATTGCAGGAAGTGCAGAAGGTGCAATTTGCACCCGTAGAGCAGACACCATTTGTTGTCTCGGACCTTGATCCGCTGGCCGGTGCGACGAATGCGATCGAGCCGAGCGATGCCTTGGCCGGATTTGAAGCGCCTTCCGCGCAGTCCCTAGACCGGCTTTATCGCCCTCAGGCGTTGGACGTGCCTGTGCTGGTTGCGCGTGATGCGCCGATTTCCACTTTGCGACGTGACAGCATTGGCGCAATCCTGCCGCAGGAAGACCGCGCCTTGTCACCTGATTTGCAGTTGGCAGAAACGGTGGACACCGAAACCTTGCCACCCGTGCAGGTGGTCGAGCCCGACGTGCCTGAACTTCAGCTTGTCGCTGTGCGTCCCGCATGGGTCCGGATCCGGGCTGCCGACGGTACAATCATCTACGAGGGCGTGATGGAGCCGGGGCAGAACTTTGTTGTGCCCGCGACCGAAGAGCCCGCAACGCTGCGTGTGGGTGAAAGCGGTGCTTTGTACTTTGCGGTCAACGGTGTGCACTACGGCCCTGTCGGCCCATCGGGCGTGGTGACGTCGAATGTGGCGCTGAGCACCGACAACCTGACACAGACCTATGCCATTGCGGATTTGAGCGCGGATGACGATCTGGCCGAAATCGTGAATTTTGCCGAGGTTGTCGCAGAGGAATAGCGCGACTGTCGCTTGATGATGTGCGTCTGCCGACATAGGTTGGGCGCAACGCTAACGCATCTGAAAGTCGATCCGCCATGTCCCTGAACCACATCCGCCCGTGGCGTAACATCTACCGCCGCAAGTCGCGCCAGATCATGGTGGGTAATGTGCCTGTCGGGGGGGACGCGCCGATTACCGTGCAAACCATGACGAACACGCTGACAACAGATGTCAAAGCGACCATTGCCCAAGTGCAGGCCGCAGCCGATGCAGGTGCCGATATCGTGCGTATTTCTGTGCCGGACGAGGCATCAAGCGCCGCCTTGAAAGAGATTGTGCGCGAAGTGTCTGTGCCGATCGTGGCCGATATTCATTTCCACTATAAGCGCGGCATCGAAGCGGCCGAGGCGGGGGCTGCGTGCCTGCGAATTAACCCCGGCAATATCGGGGATGAAAAGCGCGTCAAAGAGGTGATCAAGGCTGCGCGCGACCATAATTGTTCCATCCGGATTGGCGTCAACGCGGGGTCGCTGGAAAAGCATCTGCTGGATAAATACGGCGAGCCTTGTCCCGATGCGATGGTCGAAAGCGGGCTGGATCATATCAAAATCCTGCAAGACAATGATTTCCACGAATTCAAGATTTCCTGCAAAGCCTCTGATGTGTTCATGGCCGCCGCCGCCTATCAGCAACTGGCTGATGCCACCGACGCGCCGATCCATTTGGGGATCACCGAGGCGGGTGGTCTGACCTCTGGCACCATCAAATCGGCGATTGGGCTGGGCAACCTTCTGTGGATGGGAATCGGCGATACGATCCGTGTCAGCCTTTCTGCCGATCCGGTCGAAGAGGTGAAAGTCGGCTATGAAATCCTGAAATCTTTGGGCCTGCGCCACCGTGGTGTGAACATTATCTCTTGTCCGTCCTGCGCGCGTCAGGGCTTTGACGTGATCAAAACGGTTGAGGCGCTGGAAAAGCGGCTGGAGCATATCAAAACGCCCATGTCGCTGTCGATTATCGGCTGTGTTGTGAATGGCCCGGGTGAGGCGTTGATGACCGATGTAGGCTTTACCGGTGGCGGTGCCGGATCGGGCATGGTCTATCTGGCGGGCAAGCAGAGCCACAAGCAGTCCAACGAGGATATGGTCGACCATATCGTCGAACAGGTCGAGAAAAAGGCCGCTGAACTGGAAGCGCAAGCCGCAGCGGCGGAGTAGGGGCAGGTTGCGCGGCATCCTTGTCTTGCTGGTTTTGCTGCTGGGCAGTTCTGCCGCATCTGCGCAAACCTGCCCTGATTTTTACCGTTTTGTGGATTTCGGCCTGACCGGCGGCGATGGTGTCACCTATCGGGGTGGCATTGTGCTGCGCGCCGAAGGGTTTGATGGTGCGCCCTTGCTGCTTACCGCGCAGACCCTTTGTCGTGATGTACGTGATCTGGCGGTGGACGGGCGCGGCAATCCGATCCCTGTGGTCGCTGCGGTTACCTATGATCCTGCGGCGGCGGGGATTGCTCTGCGCGATTTGCGCGTTGCGCTCTGGCCTGATGCCCTTGCCGAAGCGCAAGAGGCGGCAGCGGCACATCTGGCGGCGGTCCATAATCCCAACATGACGGTGGCGCGTGGGGAGGATTACCTCTGTGCGCTGGCACCGACCGGTGCGGTCAGCTGTCAGGTGCAGCCGCCTTTTCCCAATCAGGCACCTGTTGTGGCCTATTGTGACGCGGGCCTGTGCCGGATGCCTGTGATGGCGATCAATGCAACTTTGGCCGTCGGTGCGGCATGGTCCAGTGACGTGGCCGATCCCGCAGCGATCGGCGCGCAAGTGGCGCAAAAGGTGCGGCAAATCCATGATTTTCTGGTGCCGCTATCGGCGGCCTTCTAGCGGGCCATTGACCTTGACCGCCTGACAGGGGCAAACAGGCACCCAAACATAAGAGGCAGGCTATGCGACGCTCAGACAGAGGGAATGTCGATCCTTTCATCGTAATGGACGTGATGGAGGCCGCGCGTCAGGCCGAGGCGGCAGGACGGCATATCATCCATATGGAAGTGGGCCAGCCGGGCACCGGTGCGCCGGAGGCGGCGAAGGCGCGATTGGTTCAGGATATGGCGGACCCTTTGGGGTACACGGTGGCGCTGGGGCTGCCGGAGTTGAAAGCGCGGATCGCAAAGCATTACGCCGATTGGTACGGGGTGACGCTTGATCCGGCGCGCGTGGTGATCACCAGCGGGGCGTCGGGTGCTTTCCTGCTCGCGTTTTCGGCGTTGTTTGACAATGACGCGCGGGTCGGGCTGGGCACGCCGTGCTATCCGTCCTACCGCCAGATATTGCGGGCCGTGGGCCTGACCCCGATTGATATTCCCACGACATTTGCACAACGTTTTCAGCCGGCACCTGCCGATGTGGCAGCGCATGATCTGGACGGGTTGATCGTCGCATCGCCCGCGAACCCGACGGGGACAATGCTGGATCGGGACGGTCTGGCGGATCTGGCGGCGGCCTGTGCGGCACAGGGTGCTGCGTTCATTTCGGACGAGATCTATCACGGGATTGATTATGATGTGGCCCCTGTCTCGGCGTTGCAGGTCACCGATGACGTCTATGTCGTGAATTCCTTTTCCAAGTATTTCTCAATGACCGGTTGGCGCGTGGGCTGGATGATCGTCCC
>NZ_DASYOK010000004.1:0-1824 GCF_036007805.1 Yoonia sp. | reverse complement strand
GGCGACCGCCGCGTGAACTTCGTGACACACTCGATGGGTGGAATCCTTGTGCGCGCGTGGCTGACCAACAACCGCCCCGCTGACATGGGGCGGGTGGTCATGCTGGGGCCACCCAATGGCGGCTCCGAACTCGTCGATATTTTCGGCGACTTCGAACCGTTCCAATGGGTCAACGGCCCCGCTGGCCTGCAACTGGGGACTGAGGCAGGCAGCCTGCCTAACCAACTTGCAGAAATACCTTATGAGATCGGGATTATTGCGGGCAATCGCACCCTCAACCCTGTCTATTCCGCCCTGATCGAAGGGCCGGATGACGGGAAAGTGTCGGTCGCATCAACGCGCCTGGAGGGCATGAAAGATCACCTTGTCCTGCCGGTCACCCACACCTTCATGATGAACAATCCTCTGGTGATCGAAGAGGTTATAGCCTTCCTGCGCGACGGCGAATTCGACCGTAGTCTCAGCCTTACAGGCATTATCTTCGGGACCGACTAAGCAGGTTTTACAACCCGATTGACATGGCCCATCTTGCGCCCTGCCTTGACCTCGGCCTTGCCATAAAGGTGGATCGCCGCATCGGTCTTGGCCAGTTCCGGCACACGGTCCATATCATCGCCGATCAGGTTCTCCATCACGACATCCGAATGGCGATAACCGTCCCCTAATGGCCAGCCTGCCACCGCACGGATATGTTGCTCGAATTGGCAGATGGTGCAGCCATTCTGCGTCCAATGGCCCGAATTGTGCACACGCGGCGCGATTTCATTCACGATCAATCCCTGCGGTGTCACGAAAAGCTCCACCCCCATGACACCGACATAGTCAAGCGCATTCAAAATACGCGCGGCGATCAACACGGCATCCGTGCTTTGGCTGGGCGTCAGTTTCGCAGGTACGGTGGTCGTGCGCAAAATTCCGGCTTCATGGACGTTTTCACCCGGATCATAGCAGGCGACGGCACCATCAGGGCCACGTGCGCCAATAACTGATACCTCATGACTGAAATTCACAAAGCCTTCCAATATCGCAGGTGCACCTGACATATCGGCAAGTGCGGTGGCCGCATCATCCGGCGTCATGATCCGCGCCTGTCCCTTGCCGTCATAGCCCATCCGCCGCGTTTTCAGGATCGCAGGTGTGCCAATGGTGGCCAGTGCAGCGTCCAAATCAGCGGCTTTGCTGACATCCGCAAAGGGCGCTGTTTGTAGGCCCAGATCCTTTAGAAACGTCTTTTCAGTCAAACGGTCCTGACTGGTGGACAATGCCTGACGCCCGGGATGGATCGGGGCCAGTTTTTCGAGTAGATCAAGCGCGCTTGTGGGGATGTTCTCGAACTCATATGTAATGACATCAACCGCATTTCCAAAGGCCGTCAGCGCTGCCACGTCATCATAGGAAGCTGTGGTCACTCGGTGCGCGACATCACCCGCAGGTGCATTCGCGCCAGGTTCAAAAATATGGGTTTTCAGGCCAAGGCGGCTTGCAGCAACGGCCAGCATACGACCCAACTGACCACCGCCCAAGATACCGATCGTGGCCCCGACAGGAAGAGCGTCAGACATCGCTGGGTTCATCCGGAATAGAAGCGCTCAAATCGCTGCGCCACTGGTCCAATCGCGCAGCCAGATCAGCATCGTGCAGCGCAAGAATACCCGCCGCCATCAAACCACCATTCTTGGCCCCCGCCGCACCAATCGCCATGGTTGCCACAGGAAAGCCGCGCGGCATTTGCAGAATGGAATAGAGGCTATCGACGCCCGACAACGCCTGCGTCTGCACCGGCACGCCTACCACAGGCACGCGGGTTTTCGACGCCATCATGCC
>NZ_DASYOK010000003.1:0-7508 GCF_036007805.1 Yoonia sp. | reverse complement strand
ATAGCTGTCAGGATCATCTGCAACGGCCCCCAGACCGGCCAATTGTGCGCGTGCAATGCCCTCAAGCCGGTCTTTTTCCGCGTCGTCATTGATGTAGGCGTCAATTTCATCATCAGAGAAGCCAAGGCTGCTGGCATGGCTGCGCAGGGATTGCAGATACCCGTAGCCGCGAAACAGGCGCGCGCGAATGCTGTCGCATTGCTCGGAAATCTCATAAGCCATGCCCACAGCAATAATGCCGTCACGCACATGTGCCACATCTTTCAGCGCGGTCTGTGCAGACGCATGGCCCACAGACATAACCGTCGCGACAGCCATGACGGCACCAAGGGCAAAGTGTTTCATTTTCGATCTCCTCTGCGACACCCGACGCGTCACATTGCTCGCAGTACAGATCATCTTTCGGGCGGCGTTATGCAATATCAGGGCTTTGACATCGGTATTTTCATGCCGAATAGAGAAATCAGAGTGACGTTAAGTGACTGACATCATGTGTTTTTACCTTGACTTGTTCATAGCTGATCCTTGGCGCGCAACCAATCCCAGCCAAAAGCCTCTTCGCTATCGCCATGCGTCTGCCGATGCTGCAGCTTGGCCATCGCTTCGTCGAGCGTCGGTTGCGTCCCTTCCGGCACCCACCACATCACAAAATGCATCTGTACCAGCGTTTCGAACCATTCTTTGCTGCGATTCATGAATCTGGCGTGCAGGGTATCAAAGACATAGGTCCGCAATTGTGCGGGCGTTTCCCAAACCGACAGATTGGCTACAAACTGCGGATCACCGTCCAAATGCGCCTCGGTGTTGCCCTTGCCGGGCTCGCCCGAGCCTTCCATCATCCACACAAACCCCGGCATGCGCTTGCCCAGTCCGTTGATCAGATCAAGGTTGTTCATAAACTCGGCCACGCGCGGATCATCCGTGGGGGCAATCAGGCGGCCGATGTTCAACTCGGCAAGATGCATCTGCTGGTCCTTTCTGGGCGGGCGGGTTGAAACCCACCTTACATCACCGCCGCCGTTGCCGCGTCGGTGCAATTCCTGCGACACCCTTGCGCAAAAACGCCAGTGTCAGGATGATCCCGATGATCGCTAGGCCGCCTGCCGCAATATAGGCCCACACGGGCGCAATCCCGGCCCGCACAGCGACAACAGTAAACCACGCGGGCAAAAAGCAGACGCCAGATGTGACAAGGGCCGCGCCAAAGCTCGCGGCCCCGTCAAGAATATTGCGAAACGCCATAAGGGTTTAGGCGGGAATCAGCAGCGCGCTGATGGCCGAGCCTTCCAGCACTTCCGCGTCCCCTGCGGCGCAAAGGTCGTCGGATGTGATATCCACGCCATGCTTGACCTGAAAGCTGCGCTGGCTGACGTCGGTTTCCAATTCGATACCGGCGCGCTGGCTGTTTGCGGACAAAGACCCGCGACCAACCTCGTTGCGCGCCTCGTTCAAAGATGAATCGAGCGCCGCATCATAGCTGTAACGCGCGCAGTTCTGCGCAATACGGTTGGCCAGCGTCAGGTTTGCGTAATACTGCGGTGTCGACATATTGAACAACTTCTGCACGGCAGGATCATCAAATGACCGCGCCCCGCCAGTTGTACAAGCAGCCAGTGCCAAAGCGGCACCTATCATCAATCCACGTGTCATCATTCTGCTGCCATCCCTGCCAAACGTTTGTGTTTGATCCGGTCCTCGATTTCGTCCCGGAAGTTCTTGATCAAGCCCTGGATCGGCCATGCCGCCGCATCACCCAGCGCACAGATTGTATGCCCTTCAACCTGTTTTGTCACGTCAAGCAACATATCAATCTCTTCCACGCTGGCGTTGCCCTCAACCAGACGCGCCATCACGCGCATCATCCAGCCGGTGCCTTCACGGCAGGGCGTACACTGGCCGCAGCTTTCGTGCTTGTAAAACTTGGACAGACGCCAGATCGCCTTGATCATATCGGTCGAGTTATCCATCACGATCACAGCCGCCGTGCCAAGGGAGGATCCCTTTTCCTTCAGCGCATCAAAATCCATGACAGCGTCGCGCATGTTCTCGCCGCGCACACATGGCACGGATGACCCGCCCGGAATGACCGCCTTGAGGTTATCCCAGCCGCCGCGAATACCGCCGCAGTGCTTTTCGATCAGTTCTTCAAAGGAAATCGACATTTCCTCTTCAACCACACAGGGGTTGTTCACGTGGCCCGAGATCGCAAACAGCTTGGTGCCCGCGTTATTCGGGCGGCCCATGCTGGCAAACCAGCCACCACCACGGCGCAGGATCGTGGGCACAACGGCGATGGATTCCACGTTGTTCACGGTGGTCGGGCAGCCATAAAGACCGGCACCGGCAGGGAACGGCGGCTTCATGCGCGGCATACCCTTTTTGCCTTCAAGGCTTTCCAGCAGTGCTGTTTCTTCGCCGCAGATATAGGCACCGGCACCGTGGGTCAGGTAAATGTCGAAATCCCAGCCGGATTTGGCAGCATTCTTGCCCACCAGCCCGGCGGCGTAGCATTCGTCAATCGCCGCCTGCAGCGCCTCTTTTTCGCGGATGTATTCCCCACGGATGTAGATATAGCAGGCATTCGCGTTCATCGCGAAGGACGCAATCAAGCACCCCTCAACCAGCGTATGCGGGTCGTGGCGCATGATTTCGCGGTCTTTGCATGTCCCAGGCTCGGATTCGTCGGCGTTCACCACCAGATAGGCCGGACGACCGTCACTCTCCTTGGGCATGAAAGACCATTTCAAACCCGTTGGAAAACCCGCCCCACCCCGGCCACGCAGACCCGAGGCTTTCATTTCATTGATGATCCAATCCCGGCCCTTCTTGATGATGTCGGCAGTACCATCCCAATGGCCCCGCGCCTGCGCACCTTTCAAAGTGCGGTCATGCATCCCGTAAAGGTTCGTGAAAATCCGGTTCTCATCTTTGAGCATTAGCTATCGCCCTTGTCTTTTTGGCGCGCACGCCAGAGTTGGTAGGTCTGCCACAGGGCAAACCCGAAACCGGCGAGCGCTGCAAGGTCAAAAAGGGCCCGCAAACGGTTCGGCCAGTTATATTCTGCGCCAATCAGATTGGCCAACACCCAGAAAACACCCGTCGCCGCGACAATCAACGCGACGCGTTGTCCCGCGCGGGCTTGTTTGGTGTTTCCGTGTTGGGCCATAGGTCTGTCGTTGCCTTAGTAAACGCCGCCCTTGTCGACCTTCTTGGAGAATTCGGTTTCTCCGCCGGCAGCAAGGGTTTTCGCCTGTTCGACCCAGTTATCACGGGTCGCGCGGCCTTTGAAACCTTCCAGATTGTCGTCAATCCAGGCCTGTTCTTTCGGGCCCCATGTCGCGATCTGGTCAAAGTGGAAAATGCCCATACCGTGCAGGGTTTTCTCGAGCTTTGGACCAACGCCTTTGATCTGTTTGAGATCATCCGGCCCACCATCACGTGCAGCACTCAGGAACTCTGGCGCGTCGTCAGCCGTGGATGCAGGTGCCTCGGCAGCAGGCGCAGCTGCAGGCGCGGCTGGCTTCGGTGCAGGTGCGGCGGCAGCAGCAGCAGGTTCTGGCGCAGCAACAGGGGCCGCCTTTGCAACAGGGGCTTCAACCTGGTTGGGGCCAGGCGCAGGTTCGCGCCACCCCAGCGCCAGCGCGATCGCGGCAATCACACCGACGATACCACCTATAAAGGCCGAACCAAACAGTCCGTAATCGTAAAGAACAAATGCAACGCCTGCTGCAATGATGGCAAACAAAGCAGCTACGGCAATGATGCCCTGACTGATCGGTGCAGTATCTTTCATGGTCTTCTCTCTCCCTCAGGTGGCCGGTGTGGCGGCCTTGCAGATAAAACGCCAACAGCCTGTGCCAAACTGACGCAAGCGCACGTTCAGGGATATCTCTAACCCAATCTTTGCCATCCGGTAAAGAAATACCGCAAAAGCCCAAGACATCCGGCCGGTTGCAGACGCGCGATGCCTAATGGCTATGCGTTTACGCATCCTTGGCGAGATCTGCCGCCTGTGCCATCCAGTTATCGCGCGCGATGCGGCCTTTGAATTTCAAACGGCTGTCGACCCAAGCGATTTCTGCTTCTGTCCATTTGGCGATCTGGTCAAAGTGCCAGAAACCCAGCTCGTTCAGCACCTGTTCCAGTTTCGGGCCAACGCCACTGATCTTTTTGAGATCATCTGCTTTCCCGTCACGCGGGGCGGTGAGCGTTTCAGGCGCGTTGCCCGCATCTTCACCGGCAAGATCAGGGTTCGGGTTCGATTTGCCGGTCGGCTTGGCCTTGGATTTCGCGACTGCCTGCTGCTTCGTCGTGCCGGTCTCATCGACAGGCTTGTCAGCAGCGGGTTTTGCCGCCTTCGCCTTGGTTTTTGGCGCGGCGACTTTCTTGGCGTCCTTCACCCAAGGCGTCAGCAGAGGCACTTCGGTACCGTCAATCCGTTTGACCGTATCGCCGATATCCGTCGCCAACTGCACACTGGCGTTGTATTTGGTCTTGCCGCTGTCATAGTCCTTGAGGCTGGTCAGCCCTTTCAGGGGCTCTGCCGCAAAGCGCCCGTTCTGGGGGCCCGGTGTCGGCACGCGACCTGCGGCGAGTTCGTCGATGATTTCGCGTAGACGCTCGGCAGTCAGGTCTTCGTAATAATCCTTGCCAATCTGGGCCATTGGCGCGTTGGCGCAAGACCCCAGACACTCGACCTCTTCCCAAGAGAATTTGCCATCAGCGGACAGTTCGTGCGGCTTGTCCGCGATTTTATCCTGACACACACCAATCAGATCTTCTGCACCGCAAATCATGCACGACAGCGTGCCGCAAACCTGAATATGTGCCACAGAGCCGACGGGCTGTAGCTGGAACATAAAGTAGAAGGACGCGACCTCGAACGCACGGATGAATGCCATATCCAGCATATTCGCGACATGTTCGATGGCAGGGCGTGACAGCCAGCCTTCCTGTTCCTGCGCGCGCCACAGGATCGGAATGATCGCCGATGCCTGACGGCCTTCGGGGAATTTCTTGATCTGCGCCTCGGCCCATTTCTGGTTCTCGGGCGTGAAGGCGAATGTCTCTGGCTGGTCGTGATAAAGGCGGCGTAGCATCAGGTCTTTCCGGTCACATCGTTGCGGTGAAACAGGTTCCACCGGATTTCCATTGTTCCCCTAACATACCGGACGGTCCGGGCAAGGGATTTGTCTTCAGGCGCAGGCACCCGTAGTCAGGCGAAAGGCCTGCCCATCAATCGCGCCCTGCCCGTCCGCGCGCAGTTCTGTCATGACACGGGCCAGATCTTCACGGGACAGCACGGCATCTGTCATGATCAGATCAGTGTTTGCGCTGGTTAGGGCACATCCGTTTGCTTCAACACTGCTGACAAAGCGCGCTTTCGCGGATTGTGGCATCGCAGCAGGTTCCGGCTCTTGTGCGGTCGGCGGCAAAGGCAGCGGGACAATGATCGGCACGGCACAGGCTGTAGCACCCAAGAAAGCCGCAATTGTCAAATAACGCTTCATATCTTTGTTCCTTGAACAGGGCCGGCGCTAGTTTTCAACAGCAACCGGCGCAACGGCAAACACATCTGTGAGACCATATACCAGAATAAACACCGACACGGCCAAACCGACCACGCCGCCAATAAAGATCCCCGCCATCCGTCCGCGAAACACGCGCGAAACCGCGGCCGAGACGAAAAAGCCCAGCGCGACCAGAATGCCAAGAATCAGATCGCCCAGTGTCATCTGTCAATCTCGCCGAACACGACATCCATCGTCCCGATGATCGCGCTGACGTCCGCCAACTGATGCCCTCTGCAGATATAGTCCATTGCCTGCAGGTGAAGATAGCCCGGCGCACGCAGCTTGGCGCGATACGGCTGGTTTGTGCCGTCCGCCACCAGATAGACGCCGAATTCGCCTTTGGGGGCTTCGACCGCGGCGTAAACCTCGCCTGCTGGCACGTGGAAGCCTTCGGTATAAAGTTTGAAGTGGTGGATCAGCGCCTCCATCGAGGTCTTCATCTCGCCACGTGTGGGCGGGGTCATCTTGCCGCGCGCCATCACATCGCCCTTTTCATGGCGCAGCTTTTCGCAGGCCTGACGGATGATATGCACCGACTGGCGCATCTCTTCCATGCGGCACAGATAGCGGTCGTAACAATCGCCGTTCTTGCCCACAGGGATCTGGAATTCGAATTCGTCGTAGCATTCATAAGGCTGGGCGCGGCGCAAATCCCATGCAAGGCCGGAACCGCGCACCATGACACCAGAGAAACCCCATTCCTGAATATCTTCTTCCGTAACGATCCCGATATCGGCGTTACGCTGTTTGAATATCCGGTTTTCCGTCAGCAGGCCGTCGATATCATCAAGCACCTTTGGGAATGCAACGGCCCAGGTATCAATATCCTCGATCAGCGCATCCGGCAGGTCCTGATGCACACCACCGGGGCGGAAATAGGCGGCGTGCAGACGCGCACCACAGGCGCGCTCATAAAAGATCATCAGCTTTTCACGCTCTTCAAAACCCCAAAGCGGCGGGGTCAGCGCGCCTACGTCCATCGCCTGTGTCGTGACGTTCAACAGATGCGACAGAATACGCCCGATCTCGGAATAGAGCACACGGATCAGCGACGCGCGGCGCGGCACTTCGGTCTTGGTCAGCCGTTCGATGGCCAGACACCACGCGTGTTCCTGGTTCATCGGGGCCACGTAATCAAGGCGGTCCAGATACGGCAGGTTTTGCAGATAGGTGCGGCTTTCCATCAGCTTTTCTGTGCCACGGTGCAGCAGGCCGATATGCGGGTCGCAGCGCTCTACGATTTCGCCGTCCAGCTCCAGCACCAGACGCAACACGCCATGTGCGGCAGGGTGTTGCGGGCCGAAGTTGATGTTGAAGTTTCTGATCTGCTGCTCGTCCGTCGCCGCATCAGTCGATCCATCATCATAGATATTTGTACGGATATCACCGTCCATCATGGCTCAAGCCCTCGCTAAATTGTCTTGCCACCGCTGTGGCAGAGGCCCGACATTGCGGGCCACCCATTCATAGTGTTCATTCAATAGCCCCAAAGCACGGGGGCGCAATTTGTCCAGCATCACCACCTCGGGTCCCTCATTGGCGGCACGGGCGAAGGTTGGTTCGACCTGTTTGATCCCCAAGAACGCACAGAGCTGCGCAACGCCCTCGGGCGTAAACAGGTCTTCGGCAAACTGGATCAACAACCGCCCCTCGGGGATCACACGGCGCAGTTTGCGGATGATCTTCGGATAATCCCCACGCTCGAGAATATGCTGCTCGTGACCGCGATTCAAAATCCGGTAGAGGATATTATTGGATTTTTTCTCATAGACTTCATGCTCTTGCCGCTGGCGGCGGGCCTGCATCCGGATATGCGACCAGAGGCGATCAAGCGGATCACGGATCAGATAGAGAAACTTGGTATTGGGTGAAAGGTCACGCATCCGCGCAAGTTCTTCATCACTCAGCGTGGCATAATTCGGCGTGATGTCACCC
>NZ_DASYOK010000002.1:0-2513 GCF_036007805.1 Yoonia sp. | reverse complement strand
TCGACGATGAATTGCTCGGTCGGGCGCACCGTGCCGATTTTGCTGACCTTGCCGGTGTCGTTGCGTCCCAGATCAAGCAGCATCAGATGTTCGGCCAGTTCTTTCTGGTCGGCCATCAGATCGGCCTCGTTCGCGTTGTCTTCTTCGGGGGTCGCACCGCGCGGGCGGGTGCCAGCGATAGGGCGGATCGTGACCTCTTTGCCGAAGACACGGACAAGGATCTCAGGGCTGGCCCCGATCACCTGAAAACCACCGAAGTTAAAGAAGAACATGAAAGGCGACGGGTTTGTGCGCCGCAGTGACCGGTAAAGTGCGAAAGGGGGCTCCACGAAATCCTGCGTCCAGCGCTGGGACGGGACCACCTGAAAGATGTCACCGGCGCGGATGTATTCTTTGGCCTTTTCGACGGCGGCCAGATAGGCCTCATGCGCGAAATTCGAGACAGGTGGTGCGACCTGCGCAGGTTCTGCCAGATCACGGGCTTCGCTGGGCATCGGGCGCTCAAGGGCGCGCTGTGCGTCCATCACCCGTTCTGCCGCTTGCGCATAAGCGGCGCGTGCCGACACCCCAGCCGTCACATAGGCGGGCGCCACAAGGATCACATCGCCTTTGACCCCGTCCAGCACCGCCACGACCGACGGGCGCAGCATCATGGCATCCGGCAGGCCAAGGGGGTCGGGGTTCACATCGGGAAGATGCTCGACCAGACGGATCATGTCATAGCCCAAGTACCCGAAAAGGCCTGCCGATGCCGCAGGCAGACCATCAGGCAGATCAATGCGCGACTCGGCGATCAATGCCCGCAGGGCGGTCAGCGGATCTTCGGCCATGTCCTCGAATGCATCGTCATTAAAGCGGGCAGTGCGGTTGACCCGCGATGTGGTGCCGCGACATTCCCAGACCAGATCGGGGTTCATGCCGACGATGGAATAACGCCCGCGGACTTCGCCACCGGTCACACTTTCCAGCATGAAGGCGTTTTTGCCCGCACCGGACAGTTTCAGCATCAGTGAAACAGGCGTGTCCAGATCGGCGGCGATCCGAGTGTAGACCACCTGACTGGCGCCCGCGTCATATTGTGCGGCGAAACTGTTGTAATCGGGCAAGAGTGCCATAGGGCCGCCTTAGAATTGCGCGTTGACCGCGTTGATGGTTTGCTGGTTCAGCGATGTTTCTGTGCGTTGCTGCACTGATGTCGCGTAAGCGTCAAAGATATCCTGTGCGATACCGGCACGCGCGTTTTCTGCCAGCGCATCGCGCTGTGCGATGACCGACGGATCAGTCAGGTCAGGGGCCGCGATATTGTCCAGACGGACGATCAGGGCGCGTTCAAAGGCGTCCACGATACGGACCTCGCCAATTGCCATGTCGAACAGCACATCGTTGAAATTGGGCGGTGTGCCTTCGATGAAACTGCGGCGCGTCAGCCCTTGCTCGATCACAGGGTCAAGGCCCAGCGTGCCAAAACCTGTCAGGGGCAAAATGTCGGCGGAAATTGCTTCGGCTCTGGCCAGGATTGCCTCTTGGCGGGCCTGTGCCTGCCACGCTTGCGCGACCGCATCGCGTACATCCTCAAGCGGTTGCAGTGTCGGTGGGGTGATGCCGTCCAGTGTCAGAGCAAAAATACCGCCATCTGCAAGGTCGATGATTTCGGGGAAGGCACCTTCCTGAACGGTGGCCGCTGCATCGCGGAAGGCGTCATAGGCGGCAATCCCGTCAATCGTGTCCGGTGTCCAGTTCACGGTGCCAAGTTCCATTTCCGTGCGTTCGGCCAGATCGGCCATGGACGCGCCGCCCGCCAGAAGGTCGATGATCGCATCGGTGCGGTCGTTGATGTAGTCACGTGCGGCATCTGCGGCCAATTCCTCGCGCAGATCGGGTGTCGCTTCCTCCAGAGTCGTCACTTGCTCGGACAGGACGGCATTCATGCGAAAGATGGCAGGACCGAGGCTTGAGTTGAACGGCCCCACGACGTCACCGGTATCAGCGGCAAAGACAGCGTCACCTGCGGCGCGCAGATCATCCTTGCTCACATCGCCAAGGTCGACGTCTGTGAGCGACAGGCCACGCTCTGCGACCAGTTCCTCAAAGGTGGCTTCGCCTGCATTGAGCCGCGCCATCGCTTCCTCGGCACGGTCGGCATCCAGATAGACCAGGCGCTCGACCAGACGGCGCTCGGGCTGGACGAATTCGGCAATGCGTTCATTGTAAAGGCGCTCCACGGCTTCATCTGGAACGACCATGTCGTCGAGAATCATCGTGGGCGTCAGCCATGCGTATGTAATGTTGCGGGCTTCGGGCAGGGTGAACTCGGCCGGGTTGGCGTCATAGTATTCCTGCTGGGCGGCTTCCGTGGCACCCGGCACAGGCGCGGTCAGGTCTTCGGCGTCGACGACGGCCCAAGTGATATCACGGCTTTCGCTGATATATTGCACCATGGCATCTGCATAGGCCTGCGGTGCGGGCACACCGCTGACGACAGCGCCTTGCAGCAGGGTGCGCGCGGTTTCTTC
>NZ_DASYOK010000001.1:0-5783 GCF_036007805.1 Yoonia sp. | reverse complement strand
TTTCTCGGATGTGATGGTGTCGCCGACGCGGGTGTCGCGGACCTGTTTGATCGAGCCTGTGATAAAGCCGATTTCACCGGGCCCGAGTTCGGTCACGTCCTGCATCTGGGGCCGGAAGACGCCGATCTTGTCGATGCCGTGGACAGCCCCGTTGGACATGAATTTGACGCGGTCGTTTTTCTTCATCACCCCGTCGATGATGCGCACAAGGACGATGACGCCGAGATAGCTGTCGTACCAGCTATCGACCAGCATCGCCCTGAGCGGCGCGTCGCGGTCGCCTTTGGGGGCGGGCAGCAGGTTGACGATGGCTTCCAGTGTTTCGTGGATGCCGATGCCTGTTTTCGCGCTGACACGGATCGCGCCAGAGGCGTCGATGCCGATCACGTCCTCGATCTGTGCCGCCACGCGGTCACATTCCGCCGCTGGCAGGTCGATCTTGTTCAAGACCGGCACGATTTCGTGGTCTGCGTCAATCGCCTGATAGACGTTGGCAAGCGTCTGCGCCTCGACCCCTTGGGTGCTGTCGACCACCAGAAGCGAGCCTTCGACCGCGCGCATGGAGCGGGAGACCTCATAGGCGAAGTCGACGTGACCGGGGGTGTCGATCAGGTTGAGGACATATTTCTTGCCGTTGTCGGCGACATAGTCGATCCGCACGGTGTTGGCCTTGATCGTGATGCCGCGCTCGCGCTCGATATCCATGCTATCGAGAAGCTGCGCCTTCATATCCCGTTCCGCCACCGTATTGGTGGATTGGATCAAGCGGTCTGCGAGGGTCGATTTCCCGTGGTCGATATGGGCAACGATCGAGAAATTACGGATGTGCGAAAGGTCTGTCATAACTGGGATATGGTGGGGTTTTTGCGCCTCGTCAATGCGGATAGTGACGCAGGATGATCGTGCCTTGCGGGCCGCCCGAACCAGAGCTGATAGAGGGTCGAACTTTTTTCTGGCGGGATGAGAGATTCAGGCTGGAACATAACATGAACATTCTTGTAGTTTTGCAGAATGCCATATGAACCGGTCACGCTTGGATTGAAGTTCGCCATCAGGGTCCATCACCTGACGGGGCGTGATGTTCTGGTGGTGTCCTGCCCTGCCTGTCACAAGGCCTATTGGGTGGCACCCCATGTCATCTATGCGCGCTTTCACGAACATCTCCCGCTTGAGACGGTCGCCAAGGACTTTGTCTGCAAGCGCTGTGGCAACAAGCGCGGGCTATCGTGGTATATTGAACGGGCCATTGGGCCAGAGTTTCCCCGATCCGCATAAAGACGGGGAAACAGAATGCCGCCAGATCGGTTTAAGCTGTCAGGCGTTTGTTGAGCGCATCGCCCTGTGAACGCGCGTCCTGCTTGTCGACGATCGAATAGAGCATGTCGATCTGCTCGGATGAAGTGAGGTCTTCATAGGCACGCACCATCGTAATCAGTGGTGCAATCCGGCTGCGGACCGTTTCACCCAATGCGCCGACAACGATTGCTTCAATCAATTCGTCAGAACATTCCAATTCGTAAAGGTTATGCACAAGCCCCGCGTAGTTGCTTTTGCTATTCAGGCAGCTTTCCAACGCATGGTTAATTTCTTTCACCGTCATAACGTCATCCTTTGATCAAACAGATCCAACTGGTCTTACAAGAGACGCGGACGTCCCTTTTCCTTTATGTGTCATCTTATTGCTGGCCAAGGCAAGTTGACGACCCCTAAAGACCCAAAAAAGCCTCAAAACTGTCGCCAGTCTGTGAACTATAGTGCCGTTTCGGGATTATTACCAATAGCACTGCGTGATTGGGCGTAACTATACGGTAATTTCATGACAGCGGGTGCGTGCGCCGGTCGGGCCGCGCCTCGGTGAATCGCAAGCTGGATCGGCAGCAACAACACGGCCAATGCGGCAGCGTCACTGGTGACAACGCAGACGTCAACAGGCCGCACCCCTCCGTCAGGACAACGCACGCCATTCAAGGGCGACAAGATGTCGGTGATTTTTCACCTATCAGCGCTTTTCTTGAGAAATCACTTGCTTTTTGAGGCGACAACCCCCACATGCGGGGTGCAGACGTTATGCAACTCGACCACTGTTTTCCCTTTCGGCTACAGTCTCTCGATCTTGACACTGACTAAGCCAAGCTGTCGCAATCTCGCGGACAGCATTGATACTAAAGGAAAAACACGATGGCTACTGGCACCGTGAAATGGTTCAACACAACTAAAGGCTTCGGCTTTATCGCACCCGATGGTGGATCCAAGGACGTTTTCGTTCACATCTCCGCTGTTGAGCGTTCAGGCATGACAGGCCTGCAGGATGACCAAAAGGTAACTTTTGACATCGAAGCAGGCCGTGATGGTCGCGAATCCGCTGTGAACCTCGCACTCGCATAAGCGAATTTTCAAAAGACGGCTGTAGCGCGCGCCTTAGCGCGCGCTCGCCACCCATTGTACGCCCAGAGCGCACAATCACCCAAGTTTCCTTGATTTTATACCAATAATGTGGCATGAAAGTGCTGCAACGTTGACCTATCGACCACTGTTTCCCTTACGGCCCAGTCTCTCGATCACGTTTGACCGAGCCGGTCCGCTGCAGTCCCGCGAGCGGAGAATATAAAGGAAACAAGGACATGGCTTCAGGCACTGTCAAATGGTTCAACACCACCAAAGGTTATGGTTTCATCGCACCCGATGGCGGCAGCAAGGATGTTTTCGTCCATATTTCAGCTGTCGAGCGGTCAGGTCTGACAGGTCTCAAGGACGACCAGAAGGTTAACTTTGACATCGAAGCTGGCCGCGACGGGCGTGAAAGCGCTGTGAATCTGACCCTCGCCGACTAAAGCAGGCTGATCAGTTTATATGTTTGATGGGCGCCTTCATTTGGCGCCCATTTTTGTTTGTGACGGGTCGCTGCCCCCTGAACGGCTAGGGCACCGCATTGACAAGCGCGAGCACAAAAGGCCCGATGGCGGCCGTGATCAGGGAAACACCTTCACGGTTGGGGTGAATTCCGTCAGCTTGCAAATATGCGCGCGCTGCATCTTGTGTGCCCCCCTCTGCGCGCAGTGCGCCCAGAAAGTCAGGATAAAGGGGAACGTCGTATTTTGCGGCAAGATCGGCATACATGCCTTCGAAGTCCTGCTTGTAGTCCTGCCCGTAGTTGCCCCCGACCGTCAGCCCCACCAAGAGCATCTCGACACCGGCCTGCTGCCCCGCCGCCAGAATACCATCGAGGTTCGCGCGACTGATCGCCGGATCAAGGCCGCGCAGATAGTCGTTGCCGCCCAATGCGACGATCATCGCGTCAACCTCGGGGGTGAGCGTCCAGCCGACACGGCTGAGCCCGCCTGCTGTGGTGTCGCCGGAAACACCTGCGTTGACCACGTTGACGTCGGCACCCTGATCCGTGAGCCATGTCTGGAGTTGCGGCACAAAGCCTTCGGCCTGTGGCAGCCCGTAGCCCTGTGTCAGGCTGTCACCCAGAGCCGCGATTGTGACGGTCTCGGCCTGTGCCAGCGTTGTGGTCAGCAAAACCGCCGCAAGAAGGTTGCTGCAGCGCAAAACGGCCCCATATGCAAAAGCATTGATACGACAAAAGGCGCCCGCGATGATCGATCCCGTTCTCTCCATTTCCCATGCGCACCTGTCGCTGGACGGCAACGCAGGCCGCGTCGACATTCTGCATGACATCTCGCTTGAGGTGGCCAGCGGCGAGACGCTGGGTCTGGTGGGGCCAAGTGGGTCGGGCAAGTCATCGCTCCTTATGTTGATGGGCGGGCTGGAACAGGCGTCATCGGGGGTCATCACGGCACTTGGCCAGGATCTGACGGCGATGAATGAAGACCAGCTTGCCCTCTTTCGTAGAGATCATATGGGGGTGGTGTTCCAGTCTTTCCACCTGATCCCGACAATGACCGCGCTTGAAAATGTCGCAACCCCGCTGGAACTGGCCGGCGCGAAGGACGCATTTGCGCGGGCGGCCGCCGAATTGGAGGCTGTGGGGCTTGGCAACCGCATGGATCATTACCCCAACCAGATGTCGGGCGGTGAGCAGCAGCGGGTTGCACTGGCGCGCGCCTCGGCCCCGCGCCCCAAGATTTTGCTGGCGGATGAGCCAACGGGCAATCTGGATGAAACCAACGGCGCTGCAATTATCAATCTGCTCTTTGATCTGCGGGACCGCCACGGGGCGACCTTGATTTTGGTGACACACGCCAATGAGCTGGCCGCGCGCTGTGACCGTGTGATCCGTCTGCGTGACGGGCGCATCGACAGCCCTGTCGCAAAGGCTGCGGAATGAGCCTTGCGATTGCATCACGGTTTGCCGCGCGCGAATTGCGCGGTGGCTTGCGCGGTTTTCGCGTGTTTCTGGCCTGTCTGGCGCTAGGTGTCGCGGCAATCGCGGCTGTGGGCACGGTACGCGCAGGCATTGAGGCGGGGTTGGCGCGGGATGGCGCGGCGCTCTTGGGCGGTGATGCGGAGGTTGAATTTACCTATCGGTTCGCGCGCGCAGAGGAACTGGCCTGGCTGAACAGCATTGCAACACGTGTGTCGGAAACGGTTGATTTCCGCTCAATGGCCGTGGTGGAACGGGATGGCGCGGCAGAGCGCGGGCTGACGCAAATTCGCGCGGTCGATGATCTCTATCCGTTGATCGGTCAGGTGACGCTTGATCCGCCGATCCCGCTGGCAGAAGCGCTGACCGATCATGGCGGGGTTATGGAGCGGGTGCTGGCCGATCGGCTGGCACTTGCGCCCGGTGATCGTTTCAGGTTGGGCGAACAGGATTTTACGCTGCGGGCAATACTGGATCGCTATCCGGATAATGCGGCGGGTGGTTTCGGTCTTGGGCCGCGCACGATTGTGAAGACAGCCGATCTGGCAAACTCGGGCCTGATCGTCGAGGGGACGTTGTTTTCCACGCAATACCGGCTGGATTTGCCCGAGGGCGCAGACCTGCAAGCATTGGAAGACAGCGCCGAGGCCCAGTTTCGTGACAGTGGATTGCGCTGGCGCGATAGCCGCCGTGGTGCGGGTGGTGTCGCGCAATTCGTGGACCGGATCGGCGCGTTCCTGATCCTTGTGGGGCTGTCAGGTCTGGCCGTCGGTGGCGTGGGTGTGTCGGCTGCTGTGCGGGCCTATCTGGCGGGCAAAACGCAGGTGATCGCCACGCTGAAAACGCTGGGTGCGACCCGTGCCGTGATCTTTCAGACCTACTTCATACAGATCGGTGTATTGACCCTTGCGGGCGTGATGCTGGGGCTGGTGATCGGGGCGGGGCTGCCTGTGCTTCTTGGCCCTTTGATTGAAGCACAATTACCCATTCCGGCGGTCTTTGCCGTTTATCCCGCACCGCTTTTCGAAGCGGCAGTCTACGGCCTGCTGGCGGCACTGATCTTTACCCTTTGGCCACTGGCCAAGACCGAGGATATTCGGGCCGCGACCCTGTTTCGGGATGCCTTTGCAGCCAGTGCCACCCTGCCCGCACCGCGCTATCTGGTGGCAATTGCCGTGTTGCTGTCTGCACTGGTCGGGGCCGCGATCCTGTTTTCCGGCACCGTCTTTCTGACGCTCTGGACCGCAGGCGGAATTGCGGGGGCGCTGGCCATTCTGGTGCTTGCCGCTATCGCCATCCGCTGGATCGCGCGGCGGTTTCGCAAACCGACACGCGGGCGCCCTGCCCTGCGTCTGGCCTTTGGCGCGATTGGCGCACGCGGGGGTGAGGCGACGTCGGTCGTGCTGTCGTTGGGCTTGGGCCTGACGGTGCTGGCGACTGTGGGACAAATTGACGG